>JANYAB010000316.1 GCA_025355225.1 Bacteroidota bacterium | reverse complement strand
CGACATTTCACAGTCTATCTGCGTAAACTCCGGCTGACGATCAGCACGCAAATCCTCATCACGAAAACACTTAACGATCTGGAAATAACGATCAAATCCGCTAACCATCAATAGCTGCTTAAAAGTTTGGGGCGATTGCGGCAGGGCATAAAATTCTCCGGGGTTCATCCGGCTTGGAACTACAAAATCGCGTGCACCCTCCGGAGTTGATTTGATCAGCACGGGTGTTTCCACCTCAATAAAATCCAATCCGTCAAGATATTTACGCACTTCCTGTGCCATTTTATGGCGAAGTACCATGTTATTGCGGATAGGATTGCGGCGCAGATCGAGGTAACGGTATTTCGCCCTCAGTTCTTCTCCCCCATCGGTTTCATCCTCTATCTGGAACGGAGGCGTTTTCGCCTCGTTCAATATTTCAAGCGCATTAACGGCAATTTCAATTTCGCCGGTTGCTATTTTTAAGTTCTTATTGGAACGCTCTACAACTTTGCCGGTAACTTTTATCACAAACTCACGGCCGAGGCTGCGGCTTTTATCCCGCAGGGCAGCATCGGTATCAGTATTAAAAACAAGCTGGGTTAATCCATAGCGATCGCGCACATCAATAAATGTAGTTCCTCCCAAATCGCGCGATTTTTGTACCCATCCGCATAAAGTAACCGATTGGCCCAGATGGCTTAAATTTAATTCGCCGCAGGTATGTGTCCGTATATGTGTTTGTAGCATAGCTTGTAGTATAAAGTTTGCAAAAGTAGTTTTTTGAGGTGAAAGGAGAAAGGCAAAAGGAGAAAGGTTTTTGGGTTAATTGCAAACGAGCATGTTTGAGAAGTAAACACACAATAAATAATATGGCATTTTTACAATTTGAATTTCTTAGGATTTCTCCGGCTATCCCATATCGCCAAAATTTCAATATATTCTGAACTTATGCGATAAGATATCAGATAATCACGAACGATCTTTATTCTTACTAAAGGAAAGTCTGTGAGTTTTCCCGTTTCGGGTGATTTAGCAATTAAATCAAATTTTTCTTTAAATAGTCGATCAAGTTTTAAACTATACGAATTAGATTTATTTCTATTTATCCAGTATTCTAAAATATCAACCCATTCGTAAACGGCCCTGGTAGACCACTTTACTTCCCTAAGCATTTATCAATTATCCTGTTAGCCTCTTCATTAGAAAAAAACTGGCCATTATCTATTTGTGCTATTCCATCTTTCACAGCGGCTAACTCTTCCGGGCTAAGTGTGTAAACATCTTCGCTTCTTGATTCAAAATCAATTACCGATAACAATTCCTGCAATAACTCTACATCATCAGTACTGTTGATTTTTTCTATTAATTTTTCCTTTAGTTCGGTCTCCGTGTGCATGATTATTTTGCCTTTGAACAAATTTACAAATTCGAAATTGAACATCCTAATCACGAAAGCATTCATACTATATATCGTATAATTGTCAAAGGACACCTTGCTTTGAACAATCGGACTGAAGGACAGGGCGATATCAAACCAAATGTGTTTGGTTAGAAGTTTGCAGTTTGGCTTTTTCAATTAACTCACAACTCATCACTCACAACTTAAAACACTTCCTATCATAACCTATTTTGATTTTATTCGTAAAAAATTAAAGGATTTAAAAAAATAGAATATATATTACAATCGCTAAATGAAACGACTTTTAACCCTGACCATCTGCTTATTTTTGTGTGCGGTATTTGCTGGTGCTACGTATGCCAAAAAAAACAGTCGTATTCATAAGGTGAGGGTTCCCTTATTCTGCTTAAACACAGACAGTATATCAGCTTACAACCTTATATATTTTGCCCAATCTTTAATAGGGACACGTTATTGCCCCGCATCATCCGATCCTTTACGTGGCTTTGACTGCTCTGGATTCGTGAGTTACGTATTTAAAAAGTTCAGTGCCATTGTACCCCGTTCTTCGGGTGACTTTATAAACGCAGGCAGAAAAATAAGAATTGAAGACGCCAGGACGGGCGATATTATACTTTTTACGGGAACAAAGAGCCATCACCCGCACAGGATAGGACATGTAGGAATAGTCTATTGTAATGAAGTCGGCGGACTTAAGTTTATTCATTCAACTTCGGGCAAAGAATACGGCGTAACCATAAGTTCAATGGACGACACCTATAAACGCCGTTTTGTGCAAGTGATACGGTTGCTGAAACAAAATGATAATTTATAGCTAAAATAGACCTTATTTAAGCTGCATTAAGCTCTATTAACTGCTTCCGCGGTTAACCCAATATATCTCAAAACCCACTAAATCCGAAATCGAAC
>JANYAB010000268.1 GCA_025355225.1 Bacteroidota bacterium | reverse complement strand
TATTTTAGGCATCGTTCCGGTTGGCAGGGCCGCACTTATATTGAGCGTGGCGGTGCTCACCCCATTTTTAGTACTTGTTATCGTTTTTTTCTATCATCACGCCGGTCCAATACACCTCCCTTCTCCATCTCTAAAAGACATCGCCTTTCCATCATTGGGGATGGCTTTATATACCATAATGTGGAATTGCCTTGGCTGGGATAATGTCACTACTTATGCCGAAGAAGTGGAGAAGCCAATTCGTTCTTATTTGATTTCCATCTTCATCGCCTTTGCATTGGTTATGGTTGTTTACTTCGTTACCATACTGGTTGCACAACAGTCGCATATCAACTTCGCTATATTAACCGACCGGGGCTTCCCGGCCTTAGGCTCTCTGATAGGCGGAAGATGGTTGGGCACGTTAATGGCCGCCGGAGGTATGGCCAGTACATTGGGCATTTATGCCGCGGTATTATTATCTGTATCGCGCGTACCCAAAGTAATGTCTGACGACAAATTGCTACCCGCAGGGCTCAATAAATTGCATTCACGATTTAATACGCCATATGTTTCCATCATTATTTGTTCAATAGTTGTGAGTTTAATGGTGCTTTGGACCTTCGCCGATTTACTTATAATTGATGTTACCGTTTATGGCGCAGGCTTGTTCCTTGAATATATATCCCTGATCAAGCTAAGGTTGAAAGAACCGGAAACTTACCGGCCATTCAAGATACCATTTAATGTTACAGGACTTTGCCTAATGGTCTTCCTGCCGCTTGCCGTATATGGTATAGCGCTTACCGGGGCCCTTTCATCAATGGACAAAGGGATCAAACCTGCAATTTTTGCTGTCTGTACGCTTCTCACCGCCGAGGTAGGCTGGCGATTGATTATCTGGCGCAAACCTCTCCTTAAAACACTTGTGTATATCGTAACGATTGTAAAAAATTGGTTATAAAGGTTTATTTGTAAAATAATAATTGTCAATCGTACAATTTAATTTTACCTTTAAAATACCAATTAAAAAATCATGGCAAATAATTTTTCAAAATCGATATTCCGGTTGCAAAGCCTCCTGTTTACAATACTATTGTTAATACTCATTGCTTCAATAGCAAACGCGCAAGGGCGCAGGCGTGGGGTTGCTGGCAAACCTTCTGAAATACAAGTGACGCCTTACAAAACTACCATGCTGGCAAATGGCAGGGATGAAGTATCGATAAAAGTAGTTGTAATTGATGGCGTAGGTACAGAAATGAGTACAACAAACCCCGTTAAATTTTCTTTACAGGGTGACGCGCGTATTGCCCGTATCCAGGATGTAAATAAGACCGATGCCGATGCAAAAATTACCGATACAGCCGCACAGGCGCATTTCAACAATGGTTTACTATGGGTTACATTAGTTGCAGGAAGAACCAAAGGGCACGTAAAATTTCAGGCCAAAGCGGATAGTCTTTTCACAGGCTCTACAGAGATACATACTGTGCAACCTGGGAAACCCCACCCGGTGACTACTGCTAAGTATACCCCGAAAAAAGTAAAGGATAAGATATTGGGCGCCGACATATCCTTTTTGCCTGAACTTGAAAACAGGGGGATGAAATTTTCTGATAATGGAAATCCAGGGGATGCGATCCAAATAATGAAAGATCACGGATTTAATTATATCCGCCTGCGCATCTTTAACGCGCCCGCTAACCCTAAAGGGTATTCGCCTAATAAAGGCTTTTGCGACCTGGAGCATACCAAGCAAATGGCAAAGCGCATAAAAGCTGCCGGCATGAAGTTTTTGCTCGATTTTCACTATAGCGATTACTGGGCTGATCCGCAGCAGCAAAATAAGCCGGCCGCCTGGGTTGGGGAGGATTTCACCGCGCTTAAAAAATCATTACACGACTATACTGTAAATGTAATGGAGGAATTAAAGGCCCAGGGCACCACGCCTGATATGGTGCAAATTGGCAATGAAATAAATCATGGAATGGTATGGCCCGAGGGTGCCATTAATAACCTCGATAGCCTGGCGCAATTGATTTACGCAGGTGTTACCGGAGTAAAGGCTGTTAGCCCGTCAACCACTATCATGCTTCATATTGCCCTTGGTGGCCAAAATGCCGAAGCACGCTTCTTCCTGGATAATATGGCTGCCCGCAAGGTTCCTTTTGATGTTATTGGATTGTCGTATTATCCAAAATGGCATGGCACATTAGCCGATCTGAAAAGCAACATGGCCGATCTGGCCAGCCGGTATCCCCAGCAGGTTATGGTGGCCGAATATTCTCAACTGAAGCGCGAAGTGAACGATATTTCCTTTAATGTACCCGATAATAAAGCTGTGGGATCCTTCATCTGGGAGCCGATAAGCAGTTGGGAGGGAATTTTCGACCGCAGTGGTAAGTCAAATGAATACATGAATGCCTACCCCGAAATAGCTAAAAAATATAATATCCAATAGTTCCCCGGCTTGATCCAGCCTGAATATAAATTTCCTGTCATGCTTTGTACCTGGCGGGAACTTTCCATTTTTAAGAGCAGGAAGCGATCATCATCAATAAGTAAGATCATGGATCAAAATTTGCGTTTCATGCAGAACATGATAATTACTGTTAGATTTGCATTTTATTTTTATATTTTTTGATGAAGACTTATTTCAGGCTACTCTCATTCGCCAAACCAATTGAAAAATTTGCCATACCCTACGTTATCACTACTATATTCGCTGTAGTATTCAGCACACTTAACCTTGCTTTATTAGCACCTTTGCTGCAAACGCTTTTTTTTGGCAAAAACATCGGACATACTACCATAGCATCATTGGGTGTCCGGCCTTCAATTTTACACTTAATGGCTGCGTTTAAGTACTACGTGGATTACATGATCATCAGCTACGGAAGTTGGGGCGCTTTAAAATTTGTATGCGCAACTATTGTTATATCGGTTTTCTTAGGCAATGTTTTCAGGTACTATTCACAACGTGTTATGGAAGACATGCGCGTGCATACCTTAAGAAACCTGCGCAATAAGGTATTTGACAGCGTAATGAACCTGCACCTGGGATTTTTTAGCAATGAGCGTAAAGGTGATATTATTTCAAAAATTGCATCGGATGTACAAGTTGTTCAATTTACGGTAACCGGAACATTGCAGGTAGTTTTCAAAGAACCGCTAACACTTATATTTTACATGGTTTTGCTATTTTCCATATCAGCAAAACTTACATTTTACTCATTGCTGGTTGTGCCTGTTTCTGCTTTTATTATATCGCGCATTGTGAAACGATTAAAGGCGCAGGCAGTAGCCTCTCAACAGTCGTATGGAAACATGATCAGTTACCTTGACGAGGCTTTATCCGGAATTAAGATCATTAAGGCTTTTAATGCGACAGATTTCATAAAGAAACGATTTAGCAGCGAAAACCAGAGTTATTCAAAAATTGTTCGATCAATGGCCAGGCGGCAGCAAATGGCTTCCCCGGTTTCGGAGTTTTTTGGCGTTACCATGGTTGCCTGTATTGTGTTATATGGCGGTTACCTTGTTTTGAATAACCGATCACCATTATCAGCTCCAGATTTTATTACTTATATAGCGATATTTTCGCAGGTAACCCGGCCGGCAAAAGCGATCTCCGATTCATTCAGCACCATACATTCAGGTATTGCAGCGGGAGAACGGGTGCTGGCATTGATTGATGAAAAGCCTTTGATTGTCGACTCCCCGAATGCGGTTGCCATTAGCGGATTCAATGAGAGCATCGAGTTTAAGCAGGTTTCGTTCGCTTACCAGGAAAAAGAAGTTTTATCAGAGGTCAATTTAAAGATACCTAAGGGTAAAACCATCGCGCTTGTCGGCCCTTCGGGTGGCGGTAAATCGACTTTAATGGATTTGATCCCGCGGTTTATGGAGCCGCAATCTGGTGAAATACTGGTCGACGGCAAAAATATACAGGCGCTTACTGTCGACTCATTGAGAGCGCTGATGGGAATTGTAAACCAGGAATCCATCCTGTTTAATGATACCATATTTAATAATATCGCCTTCGGCAAAACTGATGCTACTAAAGAACAGGTAGAAAATGCTGCGCGCATTGCTAACGCGCATAATTTTATTGTGGAAACCGAAGAAGGATACGAAACCAATATAGGCGACCGCGGTACAAAGCTTTCCGGTGGGCAACGCCAGCGGATATGTATTGCAAGGGCTGTTTTAAATAATCCTCCTATAATGCTGTTGGATGAAGCCACATCGGCGTTGGATACAGAATCAGAGAAACTTGTACAGGACGCTTTAAACAACCTGATGAAAAACCGCACATCGTTGATCATTGCACATCGTTTAAGCACCATTCAAAATGCCGATCTGATCATCGTATTAGAAAGTGGCAAAATTGTTGAAAAGGGCAATCACCTGGAATTGATCAATCATAACGGGTTATACAGGAAGCTGATCGATATGCAAACATTTAGTGCCTGATTGGGATGAATGATCATAAAAAAGTTGCGGTTGTTATACCTGTTTACCAAGAGAAGCTATCAGCATTTGAACATGTAGCTTTACAGCAATGCAACAAAATACTATCCAATCATCATAAAGTAATTATAAAGCCTCACAGCCTTACTTTACCACAGAAAACATCCATGCTTTCGCTAACCGATGTGGTATGCTTTAACGATGATTACTTCAGCAATATCCAGGGATATAATCGCTTAATGCTTTCTGAGGAGTTTTACGGAAGGTTTATGGACTATGAATATATTTTAATTTATCAATTGGATGCGTTTGTATTCAGGGATGATCTTGATTATTGGTGCAACCAGGATATTGATTATATAGGGGCCCCCTGGCTTCGGAAAGAAGATTTCACCAGTATTTTTAAAGCCTTAAAATCCGGGCCGCAATATTATCTATACACGCGTTTCAATATAAAAAAAAATGGGCTCCCCGACCCCAAACAATTTTATAAAAGAGTTGGCAACGGGGGCTTTTCTTTAAGAAGGGTTAAGAAATTTCATGATCTATGCATAAAAATGCAGGACCAAATACAGATGTATATAGACCGTGATGAACATCATTTTAACGAAGATGCCTTTTGGAGTATTGAAGTTAACCGGAAAAGAAAATTATTAAATATCCCCGGTTACAAAGAGGGGTTGAAATTTTCTTTTGAACTCGAACCAGAATGCGCTTATAAAATTAACCGTCAAAACCTTCCTTTTGGTTGTCATGCGTGGAATAAGTACCTTGATTTCTGGCGTCCATTTTTCGAACAATATGGTTACTCTATTTAACAATATTGGGGCGCTTTTATCGCTTATTATATTGAAAGTTAAAAAATATATTATCTAATGGCCGGAGACCCTTTAGTTTCAATAGCTTTATGTACTTATAATGGCGCCAAATATTTACAGCCGCTTTTAGATAGCGTTTTAGAGCAAACCTATAAAAATATTGAAATAATTATTGTTGATGACTGCTCTACCGACGCCACGTATAGTATCCTTGCTGAATATTCAGAACACAATAAAAATATCCATCTCTATAAAAACAAACATAATTTAGGTTTTGTCGGAAATTTTGAGCGGGCACTGAGTTATTGCAATGGCGATCTCATCGCATTATGTGATCAGGATGATTTGTGGCTTCCCGAAAAGATCGAGCTACAAGTTAACGCAATAGGGAATAATATACTGATATACCACGATTCAGAGTTTATTCGTGAAGACGGCGTTGGTTTGAATAAAAAGATGTCCGATCTGTTTAATTTTTATAGGGGTGATCAACCAGAGGTTTTTTTGTTGTCAAATTGTGTTTCAGGCCATTCAATACTTCTTAAGAAGGAACTTATTAAGTATGTTTTGCCACTAAATAAAGATCTTTATCATGATTGGTGGATAGCCTATGTCGCTGCCAATCATGGCGCTATTGAATATATTCCGACTTGCCTGGTCAAATACCGTCAGCATGAAACCAGTGACACTGATCTGCTTTGGATTAAAAGCGAAGATAAGTACCGGCAAATGTCGTCGGCCGAATTGATAACGCGTGATATTAAATGGCTAACGCAATGTGTAAATTATTCGGAGAATAAAAACCCAGGTTTTGTAAGAGCATTTTATGAATTATATATCAATCGCATAAACTCCTATACCGCATTTCCTCTTGCGCGTTTTATGCTCAAAAATATCGGCCTGTTATTCTATATCCATAAATTGAGCAAAGCTGAAAAACTGCGCCGCATTATCAGGATGGCCTGGGGATTGAAAACCAAAAACCTTTGGTACAAATACGTTAAGATTAACGAAAGGAAAATTATCAAATCTATTAACATAGATACTTAAACCGGGTCGTAAAAGGCTGACTCAACTATCATGAGTCAGCCGCCTTAATAATACTTTACTGGAACTTAATGCCTAAACCAAATTGCCAAACCTGGTTGCGGTAGTCCGGAATTGGAGAGTTAGCATCCTGGGTGTTTGATTGCAGGTCGATAATATAACGCGCATGAATATCAACATTGGGGTTAAGGTCAATACTAAAACCAACCACACCGGCTACATAGCTTTTATTACTGTTATCGGTATAAGAAGTTTCTGAAGACACATTAAAGCCATTGTTAAAAGTATTGGTGCTTGATACCGGGAAATTTAACTGGGGGCCTACCAGGAAATTGAACCCGCGCACCAGGCGGAATTTGGCCAGCAAAGGGACATCGATATAATTGTTGCGCTGGGTAAAGGTTCCGTCGATAGTATTGGCTTCGTAACCTTTTTGAGAAAACAATACTTCAGGCTGGAAAGACAACGGGTAGATCAGTGGAATTTCAGCAACTATACCCGCGTTAAAGCCCAATATCGTATTGGTGCTATAATTCTGGTTATAGGAAGAAACCGTGTTGGCAATGCTTAAACCACCTTCGATACCAACACGGGGGGTGTAAAAATCATCAGTTTGACGTTTAACCGGCCGACGATGGACCCGGCGCGGGCCGTAATAATAAGTTTGAGCGCTTACCGAGCCTGCAATCAGCAGGCATATAGCTGCAAAGAGAATTTTTTTCATTACAATAAGTTTTTATAGTTTAAATGATATGCCTTTTAGAGTATAACTTAACACATAGGTTTAGTTGTTTGTTGAAATTTTTTTAATTCAGGGTTATAAACGTGGGTAAAATCCTTGCAATTTTTAATTTATATAGCCTTTTTAACCTAATAAACAACCTCTAATTAATTACATTTGAACCTACATGAGAGGATTTGAAAAGAGGCTTAAATATGCCTCATTATGTTTTTTGAGTATTTTAGGCCTTAACACTTTTGCGCAGCAAAAACCCGGTTATATCGCATCACTAACCCGTCAAAACCATTGGGTTGATTCTGTTTTTAAAAAACTAAGCCGTAAGCAAAAAATAGCGCAGTTATTTTTTGTAAGGGCACATACCGATAGGGGCCAGGCCTATGAAGATTCTGTTGGCAAAGTGCTAAAGGACGAGCAAATTGGCGGTTTGGTATTTTTCCAGGGCGGCCCTGTGAGGCAGTTAAACCTGACCAACACTTATCAAAAACTGGTTAAAGTCCCTTTGCTTATAGCGATGGATGGCGAATG
>JANYAB010000188.1 GCA_025355225.1 Bacteroidota bacterium | reverse complement strand
AACCACGATATGTGGATGTTCGACTATTTCACAACGGAATTTGGCGCAACCATTATATCCGATGAATTGGTGATAGAGCGGAACGGAAAAAAATTCTACCTGCATCATGGCGACGGACTGGGGCCCGGAGATCATTCTTATAAGCTTTTAAAAAAAGTATTCAGGAGCAGGTTTTGCCAGTGGCTTTTTGCGCGGATCCACCCAAATCTGGGCGTAGGCATTGCCAACTATTGGTCGGGTCATAGCCGTATTGCAAATCAAAAAATACCCGATCAAATACTTGCCAGGCAAGAATATTTAGTGATCTTTTGCCGCGAATTGCTGAAAACACAATATTATGATTACCTCGTTTTCGGTCACCGGCACATGCCACAGGACATGCTGATCAACGGGCCCAGCCGCTATATAAACCTTGGCGAATGGATAAGTTACTTCTCCTATGCCGAGTTTGATGGCGTGGAACTAACCCTAAAATATTTCGAAAAACCCTTGTAATTCAAGTGTAATATCATGTTGCGGTGCTGCAGACCCGCTTAAAATGTGCTTAAAAATTCGTATTTTTGTGCGATTTTTGCAATTCAATTAAAAGTCCACTCCCCGGAGAGGATTAAGATGAGGCCAAATATATGTTAGAGAAATTAGAAGCAATAAACCAGCGCTGGAAAGATGTAGAAGTTGAGTTGAGCAACCCCGATGTAATGTCGGATATGAAGCGTTATGCCCAATTGAATAAGGAATACAAGGATCTGGCCAAGGTTGTTGATGAGTATAATATTTACCGTAATATTATGAGCAACATTGACGCCAACAAGGAAATTTTAGCGACCGAAAAGGACGAAGAATTCCGGGAAATGGCGAAAATGGAGCTGGACGAATTGCTGACAAAGCAAGATGAAAAAGAGGAAGAAATACGCCTGATGCTTATTCCTGCCGACCCTGAAGATTCAAAACACGCCATTGTTGAAATTCGTGGCGGCACCGGAGGTGACGAAGCGGCTCTTTTTGCCGGTGATCTTTACCGCATGTACATGCGCTATTGCGAGAAACGCGGATGGAAAACAGAATTAGTGGATTTCACTGAAGGTACAGCTGGCGGCTATAAAGAAATTGTGTTTAATGTTTTAGCAGATGATTCGTACGGCATACTGAAATATGAATCAGGAGTACACCGCGTGCAGCGTGTACCCGATACCGAAACGCAGGGACGTGTACATACATCAGCGGCTACTGTAGTGGTGCTGCCAGAGGTGGATGAATTTGACATTGAACTAAATGTAAGCGATATACGGAAAGACCTGTTTTGTTCGTCCGGACCTGGCGGGCAATCAGTTAACACAACTTATTCCGCTGTAAGGCTTACCCACATACCTACTGGTATAATAGCGCAATGCCAGGATCAGAAATCACAGTTAAAAAATTACGATAAAGCTTTGGCAGTATTGCGCTCAAGGATATACGAAATGGAATTGCAAAAACACCTGGAAGAAATTTCCAAAAAACGCAAAACCATGGTATCCACCGGCGACCGCTCGGCCAAAGTGCGTACCTACAATTATCCCCAGGGACGTGTCACCGAACATCGTATCGGATTAACTATCTATAACTTGCCCGAGGTAATGAATGGTGGTATCCAGGACATACTGGAAGCCTTGCAATTTGCGGAGAATGCGGAAAAATTAAAAGAAGGCACCATAGCCTGATAATTAATGAACATCAAACAGCAATCCAAATCCTAAGTAGTCTGCTTCATGTATATGAATGTAGGATTTGCCTTGTAAAGCCATCCATGGCAACACCTGGTACTTTAGTCCGGGTGACCAATAGGTTTTATTATGATAAAAACTGTTAAAATACAAGTAGTAGCCGTAACAGCCCATTACAGCCAGCCTTCCTAACCACAGATCGGCTCCAACGCTCACTCCCGCATTCCATTTGTCGTATGAAGTACCGTACGCCTCAAAAGTGTTAAGACTGTTTTTCGGGTCGTAAACTGTAAAATAATAGCCTGCATCAAAGCCGCCTTTTAAGCTTACGATCGGAATTAAGCGATAACTATATCCAGCGTATAAACCTGACCTATAAAGTTCGTTTTTGCTCTGATATGCTCCGCGTGCACCCACATCGAAACCAAATTCAAATGCGCTTTTGTGATCATTTTGAAATGGATGCGGCTCGGCTGATGGGCCGGGCTGGTTAATACTTTGAACAAGCCCCAATGAGATATTAAATGAATTGATCCCATTATTGGGTATTCTTATTCCACCATTTGAATAATGAAAAAGATCGACACCTGCCTGTATGCCTGTTGAAGATGTAATTGAAGTGAAAATTTTCGCCCCGACCTGTGTAGTCATATTTAAATGGCTTCCGACAAGCGGGTTTTGATTATCAAAATAATTTATGGTCGAATAGGTTACGCCAAATCCGGGCGTAAATAATAATTTTACCGGCCCGGTTTTCAGCAAAAGTATCTCAAGCTTGCCAATAACACTATAAGCGTCGCCTAAAGATCCCCTGGACGCAAGGTTATTATCAATGGTTAACGATTGCAGGCTGCGGTATGACGCCATAATATCAATAGCGCTAATATTCAGCATCCTGATATAGTCTGCCTGGTTTGCAGCCATGTTAAAATGGTAGCCAAGTTCTCCCCCCTGTATTTTCCCCTGGATGCTATATTTATTGGGAGTAAATACTTTAATTCCCTCAACGAAGGTGAACTCTATTTGGTTATTATTTGTCTGCCCAAATGAATTTTGTGAAAATATCACTAACAATATAGCGAGCCGTTTTAATTTTCTTTTCATTGATAATGGACTCAGGGTAAGGCATTAACAGATAGTTTAATACAACAGATTCTTTGATTTGTTTTTATTCGAATATTTTAAATAATCTGTACTGATGGCTTATTAAACAACACCCAAATTGCTTTTTCATCTTATTTTCATAATAAGGCGTTACTTTCGATTATTTAAACAATGCCTCTCCTATTTCATCCCTAATTAGGCATCGTTTTTATAAAACGGACTGTTTTGATGAAAATCTATCATAAATTCATTTGCCCATGTTAGCAATTAAAACCTATAATAACGACTTAAACATTTTCAGACGCACCGTGCGGTTGATGGGGAACAGATTTGAAATTAGTGTGGTTGGGAATGATCCTGTTTGGGCAGATAATTGCATTGACAGCGCTATTGACGAGATCAGCAGGGTTGAAAAGATGTTAAGTGCATTTAGCGATGACAGCCAGATTAATGAAATTAACCGTAATGCGGGTTTGAAACCAGTAAAGGTTAATGCCGAAATCTATAGGCTTATAGATCGTTCCTTAAAGATATCAGAGCTTACACATGGCGCCTTTGACATTACTTATAACGCAGCTGAAAAAAAGATCGACGTACATAAGATCGAGCGTGATTCAGTGAGGTTTACCAATTACAATCATGTAATACTTGATACCGTAAACACTACTGTTTTTTTGAAGGAAAAAGGGATGCGCATTGGATTTGGCGCTATAAGTAAAGGCTACGCTGCGGACAAGGCTAAATACATTTTGCAATTGATGGGCGTTGGAAGCGGGGTGGTTAATGCAGGCGGGGATTTGCTTACATGGGGCCTTCAACCGAACGATGAACCGTGGACTATTGCGGCCGCTGATCCCAACCAGGAAAAACAGCCGTTTTCAAACATAAATATCAGCAATATGGCCGTTGCCACATCTGGTAATTTTGAAAAGAATGCCACTATCAGCAGTAAAAAGTATTTGCATAATATTGATGTTAAAAACGGGTTCCCGGTTAGTGTACTTAAAAGTGTAAGCATTGTTAGCCCAACCGCTGAACTATCAGACGCTATGGCGACGCCGATAATGATGATGGGCGTGAATGCCGGGCTTTACCTGATCAACCAATTACAACAGTTGGCTTGTGTTATTATTGACGACCATAATCGTATTTATACCTCAAAAGAGGTTAATATTTAGCCTGGATTTATATAAAATTGAAACCAGACCGTAGCCGAACTTACGGATAAAAGATTTCGCGAAAATGTCCCGGCCTCAAATAGCTGATCCAGGATTTATAAACCATACTATAATTGCTGTACATCAGTATTATTCCTTTCCGATATAAATTATAGTGACGAAAAATTTCCATTTTTGAGATATAAAGTATAGGGGTAAAACACCGGGGGGCACTATCTGGTGTGTTGTGTAACGCGTTGAATAATAATATTTGAATAGAATTTTAAGTTTTTCTCTTACAAATGATAAAGTGGTTTGTGTATATTGTCCTCCTATTGATACTCATTCCATGGTTATCTTCCGCTAAAATTAGAATTAGCAGCTATAAACATGTTTTTAAAGACCATGTTATTAGTATAGATTCATCAAAAGAAGTTCTTATCGACACTGTGGTAACTAAAACAGCTAAACAGAAACAGCAGGAACTTGAGGAAAAGAAGAAAATAAAAGAAATTGCAAAAGCGAAGCGTTTACCTAAACCCGAAAAAATTGATGAAACCGGGGGGGGCAACTCACAGCCAAAAGTTAAACCTAAAAGGCAGCGTCGGCCTCCCGGTTTGGAGCGTCCACCGGAAATACCCAGGAGAAATGGCAATTAATAAGATCAATTTAGACTATATCGCGTTTTAATAAAATGAAATACATTTGCACCCTGTTTTTTCTGATCATTTATTTCAATGCAGGTGCCGGTACATATAAGCACCCCATTTTTATAAATCGTTTAACACAGATAACCGCAGACACCGATACCGTGGCAAGAAAACGATCTGCTTCGGTGGGGATCAGTTATGGCAGTGACGCAAGTTTTTTCGGGCGCACGGGGCCAGTTAAATACCCTTTCTTAAATACCGATGTTATTTACAATGCCAAATCCGGAATATTTCTTTACGGTTCCGCATATAAAGTACTGGGCTCTACACCTACTATTGATGAGATCGATTTGGGTGTTGGTTACCTCTACAGACTTTCTTCAAAATTCTCGGGCAACATAAGTTATACCCGGTTCCTGTTTGACAGAAACGCCTTGATCATCAAGTCAGCTTCGTCCAACGATATTAATTTTAAAAATACTTACGACTGGAAATTTTTAAAAACAAGCGTCATACTTGACTATTTATTCGGAGAATCCAGCGATTTTTTTGTCACGATAAATGCTTCAAAATATATTGAGACCGACTGGAGTGTTTTTGATGATAAAGATTACTTGTCATTCACGCCCTCCATTAGCGTGATCCTTGGTACACAGAATTTCGTTCAGAAATATTCAACGAATCATCCCGGAAGGTTTGATTTTGATGATAAGATAACCTACCCGCTTGTTGGCCCCGAACAATATGCTGGTGACAACAGTAACTTTAATGCCCTTAATTATAGTTTTAAAATACCGATAGCCTACAACCGACCTCATTATACCGTTGAATTCGCTTACAAATATTCGATACCTGTGAATGTTGAAGGTATATTAAAAAACCACAGGGAATCGTTTCTTAACTTAACATTTTATTACGTTTTTTATTAGTGGAGCATGAATGTTCTGATTGTTGAAGATGAAAAAGGGCTGACCGCCGAACTGGAAATATTTTTAGCCAACTGCAACTACATCTGTGAAACGTGTTTTGACGGCACATCCGCCTCTGAAAAAATAGCTACAAACCTATATGATTTTATCCTGATAGATTTAGGACTACCGGATTACGAGGGTCTTGATTTACTTAAGGAAGCTAAAAAATACAACCCGGAAGCGGCCTGCATCATATTAACAGCCCGCGCCGAAGTTTATGACCGGATTAAGGGTTTAGACCTTGGCGCCGATGATTATCTTGCCAAGCCATTTTCGTTATTAGAATTGCAAAGCAGAATGCAGGCTATTATACTCCGCAAGTTTGGATTGAAAAACTCTGTTGTACTGTTAGGTGATTTTTTAATTGATTTGACCAACCGTACCATTTCCCATGGCGAAACTTTGATCAATACCATTACAAAAAAAGAGTTTGATCTGATAGCTTACATGATACTGCATAAAAACCGGACTTTGACCCGCTCTCAATTAAGTGAACATATATGGGGCAGCATAGTAAATGACGATTATGATTCGAATTATATTGATGCACATATAAAAAACATCAGAAAGAAACTCAATGCTTTTGCCCCTCCAGACTGGCTCGAGACTGTAAGGGGATTAGGGTACAGAATAAACATTAATAATTAAGTTTTGAAACTCGGAACTAAATTAACGCTGTTTAATACCATTTCAAAACTGGTAATTGTGATACTGTTTGTGTTATTGTTACCTACCTTGATCAGAGATATTAATCAGCATTATACCGATAACTGGCTGCGTAAACAAAAGGAGAAAGTCCTCAAAATAGTAAAAGGACCGGGTATAAAAAACTATATCCAAAATGGCGAAAGCTACGGGAGTTATAATGCCCTTCTTAAGGAAGAATATGTAAGCCTTGATGTCGAGTCGGGGGCCGGGAATATTGATACTATTCTAAATGAAAAGCGTCTGGTTGAGGGTGATACTATTGAATACAGGATACTAAGCCACACTTTTAAAGTAGACAAACAAAAATACCTGCTTGAAATAGGAAAAAGTATAGACACAATTAACGAAACCACCACCCCTCTACAAAATATTGCCCTCGAAGTGCTTTTAGGAATGGTTCTCTTAACCATTTTGGCCGATCAGGTGTATGCAACCTATGTTTTAAGGCCGCTGGGTCTGATCATCAAGACCAAGCTTATCGGACATAAATTCCCTCATCACACGCCGTATAAAAAGGTGCGAACCACCACATCGGATTTTGAATATCTTGATATAAGTATTCATAAAATGATCGAAACCATTGAAAATACTTTTCAGAAAGAACGTGAATTTATTTCCAATGCATCGCATGAATTAATGACACCGATATCCATTCTTCAATCGAAAATCGAAAATATGTTTGAGCGCGAGGATATTATCGACGAAGTTAAGGTGCGGCTGCTTGAAATGCAGAAAATCTTAAATCGCTTGAAAAGTATAACAAAAACCTTATTGCTGATCTCACAGATTGAAAATGAGCAGTTTTTAAAGGAAGATAAGATTTCAGTTGACCTACTTATACACGAAGTTTATGATGAGATATCCATCCGGCTGCAGGATAAAAATATTAATTGCGAAATTAACATCCCACATGATTGGTTTTTAGTGAAAGTCAACAAATTTTTGCTGTTCAATCTTTTTTTTAACCTCATAAATAATGCAATAAAGTATAATAAAGAGGGGGGTGAAATAAAAATAACCGGAGTATTGCAAAATAAGCTTTTGGCCGTTGAAATTACGGATAGCGGGATTGGTATCAGCTCTGAACAACTACCTCATATTTTTAACAGGTTTAAAAAATTCAGCCAGTCGCTGCAGCAGGATAGCTTTGGTTTAGGCTTGCCTATAGTAAAGTCAATTGCCGATTTCCATCGTATTAAAATAGAAGTCAAGTCCGAACCAGGATCAGGAAGCACCTTTAAAATTATATTCCCCGACGGAGTGATCAGAGCGTAGATTTCTTTTCATAAGTGTTTATTGAAATTTATTTTAAATAATTTCTATAATTCCCATAGAATATATAGTTATTTAAAAAAATTATTATATTTGTCTCATAATAGTTCAACAAATCAGTAAACTATTGAATACAATACAGGCGCTGAACTGGCAGCATATTGATAGTTCGATCCTATCTCTGTATTCTCTCTTCTCTCTCATAATTTAGGTTTTATAATTGGTTGTAAGAGTTCCTGCCCATCAGGAACTCTTCTTTTTATATACATTGATTGATCTTTAGATTAAACAATTCCCGTCGCTGCATTTTCCCGATTTAATTATAAGTATCTTTAAATAACTAAATTATGGCCGAAGGGAAGGACAAATTTTAATTGGATTGGTTTAAGGGACTTCAATAATATGCAATTAACCAACATACTTTTTGAGCTGATCATTTTCCAATTACTATTCCTTAGTTCCTTTTTATTTACTCAGCAAGGCGGGAAACGAATTAGTAACAGGTTATTGGGCTTCTTCTTTTTATCTATCTGCTTAAACTTGCTGGATGTATTCCTGCTTGGCACCGGGTTTTATTTCTCCCATCCTGACTTCGCAGGCCTGGGTAGCTGCCTCCCATTATTATTTGGCCCTCTTCTTTATTTTTATACTCAATCCGTTATTTATAAAAACTTCTCTATTACCTTAAAAAAGCTGATTCATTTCTTACCTTTTCTTGTTTTCTTTTCTGGGACAGAATTTTATTTCCTTATTCAATCTAACCATAACCAGCAAAGGATTTTAAGAGATCTATTGGCACATCATTTCCCCGAAGCCATTACTATAGTTTCCGCGCTTATTTTTATCCAGTTTATTTCTTACGCGATGTATTCTCTACGACTAATTTCCACCTATAAAAAAGCTACCGGCCAGCTTTTTTCAAATTCAAAACAGACAAATGTATCCTGGCTTTATTCCACAATTATCTTTTTTATCTCGGT
>JANYAB010000153.1 GCA_025355225.1 Bacteroidota bacterium | reverse complement strand
CAGGATGCGCATGTACCTGTTTTATGGCGGCCATACCACGAAATGAACGGTGTTTGGTTTTGGTGGGGTGATAAAAAAGGAGAGAACGGGATAATCAAGTTATGGAAAATGATGTACGACCGCTATACCAACTATCATCATTTAAATAACCTGCTGTGGGTATGGGGTGCTAACGGCCTTAGGGATATACCAAAGGATCAGGCTCGTCATTACAGCTACTATTATCCCGGCGTCGGCTACGTGGACATTTTAGGGGCAGATATTTACCATTTTGATTATGAACAAAGTGATTATGACGAGTTGGTGAAATTGGCTAACGGCAAAATAATTGCCCTTACAGAAGTGGGCGAATTGCCAAAGCCCGAAATACTGCAGGCACAACCAAAATGGGCCTGGTTTATGGTTTGGACAAGCTGGCTTTGGACTGATAACCCGCCGGGCAGGGTTAAGGAAATTTATGGTTTGCCCCGGGCCCTTAGTCACGATGAAGTAAAGGCAAAGCTGGATTCAATAAATAAATAGAATTGTGGAAAATAACTCCAAAAAGGAAGTTTGGCTAAGGGGACCGGTACCCGGCATTCCTCCGCTTTTACAGCCTGTAGCGCATACTATATTACAGGCCCGGGAAGAAGTAAACGCATTAATGGTTGATTTTCCTGAAATATTTTTATGGGTAAAACCATCAGGAATGGCATCGCCTGCATTTCATTTACAGCACCTGGCCGGTGTGCTCGACCGGCTTTTTACCTACGCAAGAGGCGAAACACTTAGCGAATCGCAATTCGCTTACCTTTCAGCAGAGGGTAAGGAGCCTGAAAAGCAATGCAGTGTTAACAGTTTGGTCGAAAGGTTTAACCGCCAGGTCGATCTTTCTATAGAACAATTAAGCCAAACCAGCGAATCCGTATTGACGGAAACGAGGGGAGTTGGTCGTGCACAAATTCCATCAACGGTGATCGGGTTATTAATGCATGCCGCCGAGCATGTCATGCGCCATGTCGGACAGCTTTTGGTAACAGTAAGGTTACTAAATCATTAAAGCCGGGTGGTTATTATAGTAGTGACTTCTTTTAGGTTATTGCCTTTATGGGTCGCTAAAGCATCAGGATAACGGTTTTCAGGATCGAACAAAAAGGTGTCTATGCCTAAAGCGAAAGCCGCCTTAATTTCTGATTCAGGATCATCGCCTATCACCAGCAAATCTCCCGGATTGTAACCATGTGTCTCCATGATCCCGGCGAATACATCCTTTTTGGTTTGTCCGCTAACCTCAGGGTCAACAATATGGATTGTTTTAAAGTCTTGTTCAATGCCCAGCATTTTAACCTTGCTCATTTGCAATTTTACAAATCCGGTAGTAACCAAAAACTTATCTAATGGTATCTGCCGGATAAATTCATAGTCTGCAAAAGGCTGCATCGGTAAATCGTACGTCATGTTTTTTAGCGTGTCCGTTATTTTGTTCCGAAGCTCATCGCCAAGCTTAAACTCATCTGCAATATGCTGAAAGGGCCTGCGCATCATGGCCTGTTTGATTTCATTTATCCGGTCTGTATCATCTGTATTTATACTGCCCGAATACTGGTCAAGCACGCGGAATAATTCGCCAAACAGGTTATCTGCAATAGAACTCACCGGGTAAATAGTATTATCAAGGTCTAATATCAGGGCTCGTTTCATTGTTGAAATTTGGTTAAAGGTCTGCTAAAACAGCAGTTTCCTTTTTGTTGTACATAATTTTAGATAACAGCGTATAACCTATTGAGCATATTAAACAAACTGTCCCTAATATCCACCATAATAATTTAAACCCGCCATAGTGAATTAGCTGGCTACCTACGGACGGCGCGATGATCTGGGCCGCCGCCCACGACATACTGTATAAAGCAGCATATTGGCCGCGGTTATTATTTGTGGTACGCACAATCCAAAAGGCATTCATAAAAGGCATGCTGAGCATTTCGCCGAAAGTTACCATAACAACTATAACAATTGCGGCAAAGCCGGTATTGGGCACCAGATTGAGCAGGACAAAACTTAAACCTGTGAGTAAGATACCTGCGCTGATATACGTTAATGGTTTTCTTTTTCCTTCAAGATTATGAATAAGCACCATTTCGATAACCGCTATTAAAATACCGTTAAGCGCCAGCAGGAACCCGATAAAAAGTTCGTTGAAGTGCCATTCAATTTTGTAAAAAACAGGCTGCATAATGAAGAACTGAAAAAAGCAGGCCCCGAAAAGTGCTGCTAACACGATAAAAATAAGGTATATCTTGTCCTTGTAAGGTGATAACCCTCTTATGTTTTCAGAAATATGATCCTTGATTTGATTCACCACCATTGAGCGTGGCATCAGCTTAAGCAAAAGCAAGGCCGCAAGGATATTTGTACAACCATCTACCCAAAACAACAAATGATAATTAAATGAAGCCAGTAAACCTCCCAGCCCGCCGCCGACAGCCCAACCCAGGTTTACGGCTAAACGGTTTAAGGAATAGGAACGGATCTTATTTTCGGATGAACTATAATGCGCAATAGCGGTTGAATTGGCAGGGCGGAAAGAGTCGTTGCAGACACTCAATACAAACGTACCAATAAGCAGGCCGGTAAAAGTGTGCTGATAGCCCAATACCAGGAATAATACGCCCCCGCTTAGCAATGCGCCTACCTGAAGATCATAAAAACCGATTTTATCGGTTAGTTTGCCCCCCAAAAATGCGCCGGTAATGGAACCCAGCCCAAAAGAAGCCATGATAAAGCCTGCCTGAATAATTGTAAAATGAAGCTTCTGGATACAGTAAATACTAAGAAACGGCACAACCATGGTACCGCTCCGGTTAATAAGCATCACCAAACTTAGGTACCAGCTATTTTTAGAAAGTCCGTGATAGGCTTGTTTGTATAAATTGAAATAATGGGCGAGCATTGCACAAATATATTAAATGTGCAGATGAGTGGATGCGCAGATGTGCAATTATGTAGATATGCAGATGAGTGGATGTGCAGATGTGCAAATATCTGGATGTTTGTTAAGAAGTGGGCAGACTCTTTTTAATCTTTCAGCAAATCATCGAAATCACGTGCTTCTATTTTGCCTGCTTTAATGTCATTTATTTCGTTGACAGCAATTTTTATTTTTTTTAAAAGAGGTTTGCCATTATCGACTTTTTTGACGGTGACACCTAATTCTTTTAACAGAATACGCACTGCTTTTTCCTTTTTTTTCAGGTATAGTTATTTGTAAAACAGTCATTTTATTCCCTTCTATACAAATATAATTAAAAGATGTGTAGATGTGCAAATATGTGGGTATACAGATAGATAGATGTAAGACTTACGAAGTTTTTAAAACTTCGTAAGTCTTTCCTTGTGCTATTCTCCCTTCAGGGGTTAGGAGGCAAAATGGAGTTCCTATTCCTCAACCAATGATCAGCAATTACCAAGGCTGCCATAGCCTCCACAATTGGTACCGCACGGGGAACCACACAGGGGTCATGACGGCCCTTTCCTGATATTTCGGCTTCATTGCCTTTGCTGTCAATGGTAGGCTGACTTTGCATAATGGTGGCAACTGGTTTAAAGGCCACCCTAAACTCGATCGGCATGCCATTGCTGATACCGCCCTGTATACCGCCTGAAAAATTGGTTAAGGTTTGTATATTCCCGTTGGCATCTTTTGTGAAAAGGTCATTATGTTCCGAACCGCGCATTTCGCTACCCGCGAAGCCGGAGCCAAAATCAAATCCATGCACCGCGTTAATGCTTAACATAGCTTTGCCCAATTCGGCATGCAGTTTATCGAAAACTGGTTCGCCTAAACCAACCGGGCAATTTTGAATGTAGCAGCTTATTTTTCCACCGACCGTATCGCCCTGCTTGCGAATGGAATCAATATGTGCGATCATTTCTTCGGCTGTCGCCGGATCGGCACAACGTACAATGTTTTTTTCGCGTTCATCGATAAAATCTTGTACGTTCTTTATTTCAACGTTCGGCGCATTTATTTTGCCTACACTGCTTACATGTGCCGCAATTTCAATACCCTGAGTTTTTAACAGCAATTTGGCGATGGCGCCTGCGGCCACCCTTGCTGCGGTTTCCCTTGCTGACGAGCGACCGCCTCCGCGATGGTCGCGGATGCCATATTTTACCTGGTAAGTATAATCAGCGTGTGAGGGGCGGAAAACATCCGTGTTATGATTGTAATCTTTTGAGCGCTGGTCTTCATTGGGTATCAGCATGGCAATGGGCGTGCCGGTTGTTTTTCCTTCAAATACACCGGATAATATTTTTACTGTGTCGCTTTCTTTGCGCTGGGTAGTAATTTTTGATTGGCCCGGACGTCGTTTATCCAGTTCAGACTGGATATAATCCATATCTACTTCTAATTGAGCAGGGCAGCCGTCAATAATCACGCCTATGGCTTCGCCATGCGACTCGCCAAAAGTTGTTATCCTGAATAATTGACCAAATGAATTACCTGCCATGGTTTTGTGATTACACCGATTTTATTTTTGTGATTACGCCGATAGTGATTTGATCACACCGATGATTATAGTATGCAATAATAGCTTTTGCTTCTGACTTTTTTTGTCAGTTTTAGCTTTTATTCCTCTTCAGAGGTCAAGCCTAAATCCGACTTTTTCCAAATCGTCCCAAAATGCGGGGTATGATTTCTCAACTACCCGAAAATCCTCTATCTCAACTTTCGGTATCAATAAAGCCAACGGGGCAAATGCCATTGCCATCCGGTGATCGTCATAGGTATGGATAAAAATATTTTCTGGGATAAATTTTTCGCTGCAGTCTAATTTATATACCTGGCCCTTTTCAATCAGCTTAACGCCCATTTTTCCCAGCTCGTTTTGCAACGCCAGCACACGGTTGGTTTCTTTGATCTTTAAGGTTTCAAGCCCCGTAAATGTTGCTTCGTGACCCAGTGCAGCAACATTTACGGGGCTTGAAACCTTAAAGATCAAAGAAACCAACCGTGTGCTGGCGTTGCAAAACGAGCTGGGAAAAATGGGCGTTAAGCTGATTGAAAAGGGCCAGGTATATAAATTAGA
>JANYAB010000146.1 GCA_025355225.1 Bacteroidota bacterium | reverse complement strand
AATCCTGTTGGCATCGGCAACATCTTAGTAACCTTATAAGGTTTTACATCGTTGGGGATACCCAGTTTTTCATGTGTTAATTGTAAATGAGCTTGATAATCCTTCTCGAATTTTTCAACATCACAAGGGTGTGGGTAAAGGACAATTAATTTTAGCATTTTCTTTCTTTTTAAATTCTGGAATTGTTGTCTTATATAGTTGCGTAAGATTAAGGCCTACGAACACGTTTCATACTGAGTCATAGGCAATTTGCGTAACCAATCCGCAAATACAGTCTCCAGGCAGCCAAGAATCTTCCTGGATTTTAAAAAATTGAGCGTTGCATTATGGGTGCCTTAATCATTTGTACCACACATACCATTTTCGGTTGCAGTAATAACAGAAGTATCTCCGTACTTTCACCCAGGGCAATATTCTTTTGAATAAAAAACCTCTCCGGGTCCGATTCCGAAGCTCTGATTTACATTTAGGACAAAGCGGAATATCTTCTGTTGTCTTGTTTTCGGTAATCGGGTAATTTAGCGTCAGTGCCATATTACATACAATTAATAAGGGGATTATTGTATATTTTTTATATGATAGCGGTATATCAAAGATAACAATATTGTTGATATTTCCAAAAATAATTTACATTATTTAATTTGTTAACTAATTGATACCATGTGTGATACGACAGTTTTCCCTTGCCGCTTCATTAATATACCCCATTATGCCAAATAAGAAATTCTTGCTCCATTTTAGTTAAAACTATTCATCTTGCAATTTAATATATTAACCTACGAAACAATTAAAAGGAATGAATCAGGGGCTTTACTGAAAACGAAAATAAACGTTCCGGTTCTCACCCCGGAACGTCTTGCAATGCTCATTACTTGTGGCACTGCCCAACTAAATCTCAAATCATATCAGATTCAAGCTTTTATACTTTTAAAAGATTTTAAAAGCATTACCGGTCTAACCGGCTTATAATTTTTACCTTCTTATCCTATGTCCAAAACAGGCATAATGCCATAATTAAATTGAACATCAAACTTAAAATCTATATGCTATCTTCCACATACTTTTCCTTCGTCAAAAGGATATTTTGATCATCCGCAAACTGTGCCTCTGCAAAAAACTCCGGCAGGTGAAAGTTGGGAGCGGCCGAAATCATAAAGGCCCAGGACAAGTAATGTGGCTGTGGTAACTCGTCTCCGCATTTATAAAAATTTATCCGGCACAGCCTATTTTTTAACGAGTCAATCCTGTGGTAATAAAAAACTTCGACAGGAATTATCAGGCTAAGCTCCCATTTTATCGCCGGAAAATTTGACAAACCTCCTGCCTTAAACAATGCCTGGTATTTTATTTTTTCAATAAATTCCCTGGGTACCTGCAGCCTGCCTTCCTTCTCGTTTCCGAAACCTATGTGACATGATCCCGCACAGTTAAACTCAATGTTGTAATAACCTCTTTCGTCACTAAAATCAATAAAAAACTCTACGCAGCTATCCTTATAAACCGGCCCGTTTGTTTCCCGATAAATGGCGGTGACTGATTTTTCCTCAACGTAATATTTTAAAAAAATATTACCGCCGTCATGGGCAATGGTAAAGGCGACATCAGGCTGGTAACTAAAATCAGGCCATGGAGCAATTTCTATCTGGTACTTTTCCATTTGATCTAATGCCGATGTTACCTGTTCAATTTCAGGTGTGTCATTCGCCATTAATAAAAATGGTATATTAAACTGCGCCACTGACACTATTATTTAAGTATATGCCCGATGTCTCCCAAATGAAATTTTCTATTTTGGAATACTGTTCTTCCAGTTTGCTGAGCAATTGGAATTGAGCGCGGGTACGTTGAAGGTTGTGATCCGGAAAATGTACTTTATAGTAAGTATCGCCATTTAAATAATCTGTCAGAAAACGAACGCCCTGCATATAAGGGAACAGCAGAACACCTAAAGGAAGTGACTTTATTTCATTTTCGGTAAGGAAACTGGCCGATTCTTTTAAATAACCTTCCGTAAAAGCTTCAAAAAGAGGCATATTGAGCTTAACCTTATCCAACTCCTTCTCATCTTCCGCGGCAGCATTGATAATGGTACGGATAGCGTCACCAAAATCATAGGCTACATAACCAGGCATAACAGTATCTAAATCTATAACGCATTGCGCCCGATCGTTTTCATCCAGCAGTATATTATTAAACTTGGTATCGTTATGGGTAATTCTTAAAGGCAATTTCTTTTCGTTTCCTAATTTAAGAATTGCACACATGCTCTCTGTCCGTTTCTGGATAAATTCTACCTCGGCAGATATTGTCTTTTTCCGGTCCAAAGGATCAGCTTGTAAGGCCGCGTTTAAGCTCGTGAGGCGTAATCCGATATGATGAAAGTCAGGGATCGTATAATGCAATAAATTAATATCCAGATCAGATAATAGCGTTTGAAACCTTCCAAAAGCTTTTCCTCCTTCAAAGGCTTGTTCCTCCGTTTCAACAATGTCTATGCTTTTGGTGTTTGTAATATACTTGTACATTCGCCAGTAGTTGCCTTGCCCATCAAGGTAATAATACAGACTATCGTTTGTCTTTACCAGGGAAAGAACTTCCTTATCGGGATCAGCGTCGGGGATCTCTTTCAGTTTTGATCTCAGGTGGGTGGTCACGAGGTAGATATTACTCATTAAAGCGGGAACATCCCTAAAAATAGTATGATTGATGCGTTGAAGTAAATAGTCAGATTCTCCGTTGTTGCTGTTCTTAACATAATAGGTATCGTTAATATGTCCTGGACCATAAGGCGTTATGGAAGCTGTATCTGCCTCAATTCTGAAATTTAACGCGATATCTGATAAATTAAATTGTTCTTTAGTTTGAGTCATTATTGTGATGTTCGGTTGATAATATTAGCTGCATCCTTATTTATTGACCGGGATATCCGTTCGGCACACATTTTTAAGGATACAATAATTGAACGGCGATTTTTATTCATATTCCCGATAGGCGCCAAATCTGGCCAGCTGATCTTCTCCCAATTGACGGGGTATCGGAAAAGCTGAAATATTGAGTTTTTTACATATTTGCATCCATAATCCCGTGCGGGTATAGGTTTGATGGACCATTTGAAAAGGGGTCGATAAAAGCAAATCTTTCGCAGCCTGTGGTTCATCTTTATCAATTAGTAACTGGATTTTTCTTTCAATGACCCATTCATCCTTAAGCGCATCAACTTTTGACAGCCATTTTTCCCGTTCAGCAATCGTTTTAGCTCCAATATTTCTAAGTACTTTATCCCGTTCAACAATCACTTGCGGATGTATTTGCAGCCATGGCTCCAATATTGCGTCAAAAGCTTTTCTGGCGCCTGCCATATCTCCCTTTTGCTTAAGCAGCCTGGCCAGAAGCACTTTAGCCAGCCCGGATTTGGTAGCCGAAAGTACTTTAACAGCCTCGTCCGCTTTTCCCCGGCCTGCCAGCCATGTTCCGTAATAAAATCGCCAGCTATCCGCAGTTACTCCGTTTGTTTTACCAATGGCCCACTTAAAAGAAGCATCCATATTCTCCATACCGGATGGTGGCCATATATTTTGATCGGCCTCAGGAGGAAGAGGCAAAGAGGATTTCTGTTGATAAGCACGCAGAAGATTTTTCCATACAGCCACATCCGTTGGTCGGGCCCATTCAAAAAGCGGGATATCTTTAACGGGCCTTAATGCCTGCACCGGAACTTTTAACAGGTAAATATCCAAAGCTTTATCAGTAGGTATCCAGTATTCTGTATGCCACCTGGTTTGTTTGGGACGCATTTCCAGTTTAATTGACTGGTCGCCTATGGGGCCTCCCTGCAGCTCAAGGTATGGTTGCCGTTTTGCCGTGCTTAACATTGACCACGAACTGTCGCCGGCTACTCCGTAGCTCCACAATTTCATCCCCGGTGCAATAGCTTCGCTGGCTATGTGATACAAGCCGCTCCCTAAGGATGGCGTATAAGAGCCGAAGGCATTGGCATCCCTCGTTTCCCAAAAATAACCTGTCATTTCCTTTATGTCTGATTGGTTTCGCGGACCGTCTTTTTCCCAATTTATAGTATCCACTTTTGACGAATGGGACAAAACCCTCCCTTTGGGGAAATAAAACCGGGTATCAGGAGCCGACGGTACTGCCGCATTGGACCATGACATCCAGGGGTAAGCCTCTGTCCCTGGATTATAAAAAATAGCCCGCTCGGTTAAAAAGCCATCCTTTGATCCTAACGAATATTCCACCGACCATTGCATGCCAAAACGAAGTTCCCGTTCGCCGCAGGTAACATAAACTCTCTCTGCCGTCTTATCAATTTTATAATCTACTTTTTCGTTTTGGCTGGGCGAATGAGATATAGGAAAACTCACTTCTATGCCGCCGGCCACAAAATAAAACCTGGGTAAAATCCGGGTATACCTGATAACATCCGGTACATATAAAACTTCCTTACCCGATTTTTTTAAGATCATGGACGTCACCTTTCCGCCCAGATCCGGGCATATAGTCACTTTTACCTGGTCGTTTTCGAGCGCAATAAAATGGTATTTCTTCGGAACCGGCCGGTTAGATGTTTCACAATAACTAACATATGGGTATACTCCATTTGGATCATAAGCCGTTGGTACGGGCCCAAAGGGTGTTAAATTATGAGTCAGTATATAATCCTGGTATTGTGTGCAAACTACTTTTGATGCCGTGTTTTGGGCTTTGCTGTTATCAATAACCCCATTCAGGATCAATGCTATCAAAATTGTGAGTCTCATGGACGTGAATTTATTACTTTTTATTGGCTAAACGGTCACTCAATTCTTTGATCATTTTTTGACCTTCGTAAACCTGTGCCTTAAGTTTATCCTCGTTAAAACCATGTTCAGTAGTAAGGGTTTTTAAGTGCTCATCCAGTTTATTCATTAAAGCTTTGGCCTTTTTATCCTGAGATGCTGAGGTCATTTCTCTTAATATCCTGATCTTTTCGTAATCAACAATACCCTCTCTTAATTTTTCAAAACGGATACCGCTGTTTGCCCCGGGATAAACCAGGTAACAATCGCCGGCAGCCCATGTTCCGTGGCGGGCGTCCCTTGTCGGGTCCTGTGTCCATGCGTCATATGCCCAGCGTAAAAAACCGTTGTAACCGTAAGCCGAAGCATACCAGCTGATCCACCTGCCTTCAATAGGCGGCGAGAACAGAAAATTATTTGGTTTAGGTGGATTACAGCAAACATAGTAGGTGGTTGTAAAACCCCTTGCAGCACGGCTCTTTACTACTTCCAGCGGTGATTCCTTACCCGATAGGAAAC
>JANYAB010000113.1 GCA_025355225.1 Bacteroidota bacterium | reverse complement strand
CGTTGCGCAGCAAAAATTTTGAATAAATAATGGAGTCCATAGGTTTCATGGTTACAGCGGTGTCACCCTTCCAGGTAAACAGCTGCATTTCTACGGGGGTATTAAAATCTTTTTTGATTTCCTCTTTCGATTTGCCCTGTATGGTATCCGCCTTATACCGGTCGGACCGGTGCATTCCCTGATCGAGCAGCAGCCTGAAATTCTTGATGCTTTTATAAGGATTATACCCTTTCCAGTGCGACTTAAATTGTACCTGCAGGTTGCGCATATATTCGGACTGTGCCTGCTCGGCATACTGCTGCATAGTGGAGTTGACTGTTGTGTAAATTTTCAATCCATCCCGGTCAAGGTCATAAGCCGTGCCGTCGGCCTTGACTATCGACTCATCTGCAAATATTTTTTGCACTTCCTTTTTAAGCACCGCCCTGAAATAAGGGGCAAGTCCCTCATTATGACTAATCGGGTTAAAATGCAGGCCAAGGGGTTTGCTTCTAAATTCTTCCAATTGTCCTTCACTCAAATACCCCTGTTTTTCCATTAGGGGGAGCACAACATTGTTACGCCGGTTTAATGCATTTTGCGGATGGTTAATTGGGGAATAGATACCTGGCCCGTTGATCATGGCCACCAAAAGTGCAGCCTGATCCGGCGTCAGTTTATCGGGTGTGGTACTAAAGTAGGTACGTGCTGCTGACTTGATCCCGAAGGTATTATAAGCGCCAAAATCCACGGTATTTAAATACATAGTAACAATCTCTTCCTTAGTGTAGTGTCGCTCTAACTGTACAGCGGTTATCCATTCCTTTAGTTTTTGGGTGATGCGTACCAGCTTACTGTGCGAGCGTTCTGAAAACAGGTTAAGGGCCAGCTGTTGCGTAATAGTGCTTCCTCCCTGTCTTCTGAAAATGTTAAGAAAGATAATGCTAAACAGCCTTTGAAAATCGATACCTGAATGCTGGTAAAAGCGTGAATCCTCGGTGGCGACAAGCGCGTTGATCACATTCGGCGAGATTTGATTATAAGTTACGTTAGACCTGTTTTGAATGTAATAGGTACCCAGTATTTGCTTATCGGACGAAATGATCTCTGATGCCTGGTTACTCTTGGGGTTCTCGAGGTCACGAAATAATGGTAATGGCCCAAAAGCGCCCAAATAAGTGGCTAATATTAGTATCACTAAAAATGCAAAACAAGCGATAAAAAATTTCCATATATACCAGTTGTACCTTCTTATATCTTGCGCAGTTATTTTGTTACTCATTTTGTTTGATACGTTAGTCATTGGGTCAGTGGTCAGAAAGGCAAATATACCAACTTTGCAGCCTTAAGTTCTTAAAAGCTAAAAAGCGGACTTTTTGTTTGTGTCGATTGTGGCGTTCTGTTGTTGACTGTAAGCACTGCAATCTAATGTGATAGTTAAGGGGCTCTTTGGCGGATCAAAATCAACATTCTGTTTAATGCCTAATGAGGCGTCAGCATAAACTTTTTTCATGTAGAGCGCAAATATAGGCAGCGCGGTATTCGCCCCTTCGCCGAGCGCTAATGTCCTGAAATGAATGTCGCGGTCTTCACACCCTGTCCATACGCCGGTAACTAACTGCGGCGTTATTCCCATAAACCAGCCGTCCGAGTTTTTTTGGGTAGTGCCTGTTTTGCCGCCGATTGGATTTGTCAATCCATACTTTCCACGCAAACGGTAGCCCGTGCCTTCTGTAATTACATCCTTCAGCATATTGGTCATTACATAAGCTGTTTGCTCGTCCATTGCCTGTTCTTTTCTGGGCTTGTTTTCATAGAGTAAGGTGCCGTTTCTATCCTCTATCCGAAGCAAATAAGTAGGCTCCGTCCATACGCCGTGATTGGCAAATACCGAATAGGCCCCGGTCATATCATAAACTGAAGCATCGAATACGCCCAGGCAAATAGAAGGATAGTCGGGCACATCGCTGGTGATACCCATTTTTTTTATCAACTGCTGCACCGGTGTTGGGGCAACGAGTTTCATCATATGGGCGGTGATCCAGTTTTGCGAATGGGCCAGGGCTTGATAAAGTGTTAACTTACCCGGCTTTGTATCCGGCGACCCCGGGCACCATGGTGTGCCATAGCCCCGTATGGTATCCGGAACATTATCTACCTCCAGGCATGGCGAATAGCCTTGTTCAATCGCTACAGCATAAGTAAAAGGTTTGGCCGTTGAGCCTACCTGTCGTGTTCCCATTTTTACCTGGTCGTATTTAAAATGTTCAAAATTGGTACCTCCAACCCAAGCCTTTATATAGCCTGTTGTAGGGTCCATGCTCATTAATGAATTTCTGAGCGTCATTTTACAATATAAAATAGAGTCGATAGGTTTCATGGT
>JANYAB010000440.1 GCA_025355225.1 Bacteroidota bacterium | reverse complement strand
TGGATTGGAAGCTACCCGGTTGATACGCAAAATTTACGGAGTACGGCCGTTAATCGCAGCCATGACAGCTAATGCAATGAGCGAAGACAAGGAAAACTGCTTTAATGCTGGTATGGATGATTATATGTCAAAGCCTATAAGCATTGAACTGTTGATGAATAAGTTAATGAACTTATTTAAGCAAATGGAAACCACTGATACCGGCATTAAACATTTGGCCGCCCAGCAGGATCAATGAAAACATGGCTGCTAATTGTTCTGCTGATAATTTTCAATTCGAACTTGAAGGCGCAAAGTGCCAGAAGCATAGTATATGGCAAAATTACCGATAATGATGGTTTACCACTTTCTTTTGTAAACGTATCTGTATCGGGCGCCAATTTGGGGACGGCTACCGATGAGAATGGCAATTACTTTTTAAAAATTCCAATAGGAAACTACCGCCTGTCTGTGACCTCCATGGGTTATCTTCCTGTAACAATTTCAATATCAATCACCGCGAATAAGGCGTTAAATGTTCCTTTCAAACTGCTGGATAGCGTACACGTTATAAGGGATGTACTTATTACAGGTGTTAAAGTTAAAAGTGCAACTGCAACCCGCACCCTGATGCAAATACAGGATATTCCACAATCTATAGTGGTAGTTGGGCAGCGGGTTATCCAACAGCAGGCGGCATTTGATCTTACCACCATCACCAGGAATATAAGCGGATTGAATTTTACAGGTAACTATAGCGGCGCAGGCTCGTACCAGTTCTTTAATGCAAGAGGGTTTGACCTGAATGACTCTCAAAGTTATAGATGGAACGGAATGATGATCTGGAATTTGGGTAACAACTATTCAGACAATATAGAACAGGTGGAGTTTTTAAAGGGGCCTACATCCATATTGTTTGGCGATGTGGCGCCAGGGGGCGTTATGAATTTTGTGACTAAAAAGCCATTGGCCGAGTTTATGGCAAAAGTAGACCTCAAAACCGGCAGTTGGGGACTTTTTAGGCCGGCAACTGATATAACGGGCCCAATTACCAATGATCATACACTCAGATTCCGCTTAAACACATCGTTTGAAAAAAGTAATAGTTTCAGAAACTACGTATCATCACAAAAAGAGTTTGTTGCCCCGTCAATAGCCTGGGATATTACGCCCAAATTATCACTGAATGTAGAAACGGTATTCAAAAAATCCAACGCGACAGACGATGCCGGGCTGGTATCACCCGATGGAACTATAAACGGTTTAAAAAGGCTTGATCCGTCATTATACTTAGGCGAACCCTCTCATCAATATTTGTACAGCGAGCAGGATTATTTTGCAACCCTTTCTTATGAACTGAATAAAACCTGGAGGTTGAAGGCCGTTGGTTTTAATGGCAATACGGATAACAGACCTTTTGGGATATGGTTCGATCCGCCGGATTCTGCCGGCAATTTTGCACGCAGGGAATATGGTTACCATCAAAACTCCAAAACAAGCACGGTGTCTTTTGATACTTACGGCGTTTTTTACACCGGCCCTGTAAAACATAATGTTTTGGCTGGCATAGAATATCAATCCACAAACTATCGCTATACTAATGCTGGTTCGTTATACCTGTTGGATACGAGTAATATTAATCATACTGTGCATGGCCTAAAGCCTGTTATAGAACCTGCCGACAGTCCTTATCTGCCTTATGTTTCCATTATTGCAAGGACCGGAGTTTATGCGCAGGATCAAATGATGTTCTTCAACGAAAAACTACATCTTTTACTTGGGATGCGCGCAGGACGGACAAGGCAGGGTAATCATTACTTTACTGACCAGCTTGCCGGTACCCAATTTGCAGGCTATACCGATAATATCATTTCAAAGAATATCTTCACCCCGCGAATTGGTTTGGTTTACAAGGTGCATGACTGGTGGTCCTTGTACACATCTTATTCAAAAGGGTACGAAATAAATTCACCGGATATTTTTGCTAAAAACTATTTGCAATATGTCAGTCCGCCTGCTACCATCAGTTCGCAGGAAGAATTTGGCTCGAAGGCAAACCTGCTAAATGACAAACTCGGGATCAGTGTCAGTATTTTCCAGATAGACAAACATAACCCCTATGGCTATGTCTATTTAGATCCTGTACACCCGGATTATGATGCCTACAATGTGTATTACCAGGGCCACCATCGCAGTCAGGGTATCGAGTTAGATGCGGACGGGAAATTATCATCCGAACTATCAATAACGGCGGGCGCGGCTTACACAAAAACAAAGGTGATTGACGATCCTGGCTATCCAACTGGTAATGTGCTACCCAATGCACCTAAATACACGGGCAATTTTTGGCTCAATTATGCTCCGCTTAAAAAATTGAACGGATTTTCGTTCGGTACGGGTTTATTCTACAAAGATAAATTCTTTTCAACTTTAGCTAATGATCCGCTGCTCGAGATACCGGCAAGCTATACCTTAGATGCATCAGTTGGATATAAGTATGAACAGGTGGGCGTGCAGCTAAATGCGATGAACATAACAAACCAGGTAAGCTATTTAAATCCCTGGCAATTTAATATGTTTGATGTTAAGCCACTCAGGCAGTTTATCTTAACACTGAGCTACCAGATAGGCAAAGCGAAATAGCCGGAAAGCAAAAAAGACTTTACGCTTAATTTTATTGCCAAAAGCAAAAAAGCGAACAACAGGTTTAACTGTTATTCGCTTTTGCGGTATAATAGTAATAAACTTCAACTAATAATAATAAGTATTAGTCATAATATCTACGCTCAGTTTGTCGGTAGTGCCGGTTGAATTCGTCAGGCCGTGAAACCAAATGGTGTATACGTAATTACTGTTCAAGGTAATGTTCGGAAGCGTGGCCAGCACGGTAGCAGTGGTTCCCTGGCGCACCTCAAAAGTATAGGTCGCATTTGCCGTAACAGGCATAAACGGTGTAGAGCCCTTGTACGGTTCATTGGTAACTAATACTTGTAAGCCCTGGATTGCCAGGGACACCGGGGGCGTATCGGGGCTGAGATTGACAAAACGGACATTTGCTTTCCCGGAGGCAGGTTTGCTTAGCGAATCTGTCAGCAATAGTATTTCGGGTTTATTTGGCGTATTGGCCAGGAAAAGCGAATAATCTGTATTCTGGTTTAGGTGAATAGTGTCCGACACTATCTTATTCATTGTGGCAGAATTAAAAATATTAACGTTCCGTTTGCCGGTATAAGCCCTGAAATAGTCGATATCTCCCCCGTAGTTAATTGGGTAAAAATTAACCCTGTTATTGTCGAAGTAGAGATCTAAAGGTGGTTCATTTGGAGACGCCTGGATAAAAGTTACCGCAGCCACCGGTGGATTGTAGTTTTGGTTATTGTTATCCTTTAAACAGGAAGACAACAATACAGATAGCAAACATACCGCACTGAGCATTGCTATCGATCTTTTCGAAATGTTTTTGTAGTTTTTCATGATTCTATATCAGCTTATTTATATTGGCTATAACGAATATGAAAGGAAAATTGCTACACAGGTTTCATGAAATTTTTATATTTCAAGCAAAAAAATAATTTTTCAGGTAATTTTTATAATGTCGGGTATTTGAATAAAAAATAAATGTGTTTTTTAAGCAGATAACGGATTTAACCGTTTGGAATGGCCTAAATTTAAATTAACCCGGTCAATTTGTTCTCCTATTAAGTTAATGGTGTTATCATCCAATTCGTCTTCGTTTCGCTGCATCCATATACCTTCGCATTTAAAAAGCACCGCTTCACGTTCATGCTGGAACCGTATTTTCCAGACCGTTAGGTTTTTAAAGTTTTCGGAAAAAATTTGCAAGGTTTGTTCGCGGTTATTCAGCAATATGGTGATCTGATAATGCATTAATATTCAATTTTGGTTGTTCGCTAAAGCAGAACAATCTCTAATAAGAACGGTTTGTCATATTTCACATTTTTCACCACTTAAAATGGTCTGTTCTCGTTAAGTGTTGATGTAAAGTCACTTATATAAAACTGGAATATCTATAAAGCATAGCTGCAAGGTATTTGGTAACTTTACTTTGTTTATATACCTGCTAAATTCATTTTCCCATGAAACAGAAATTTCATTATGCTACTGTTACCGAAGCCATCGACCGGGTAGCTCTTATTGTCTACAACAAGTTTGTCTTCCTTTAAATTAAAATCCAGGGTATAGCCCTGTTTGTGTAGCTGTTCGATGGCTTCGGTAACAGTACCATAATGAAATTTCTGTTTCATAGGAAAATGGAATTTAGCAGGTATATAAACAAAGTAAAGTTACCAAATACCTTGCAGCTATGCTTTATAGATATTCCAGTTTTAT
>JANYAB010000438.1 GCA_025355225.1 Bacteroidota bacterium | reverse complement strand
GTGGGTCAAAAACTTTGCCATCTGTTTCTATCCATTCAACTTTTTTTATTTGTTCCCTAACTGCTAAGGCGGTATCAATAGCCCTGTCTAAATGGAAGTTGCCCCTGAAAACGGCCATTACAGCATCGCCCATAAATTTATCAACATGGCCATTTTGCGCGATTATTTCTTTAACAATAAGATCAAAAAGCTGGTTAATAATGGTTACCACATTGTTTGCCGGAACATTTTCTGCGAATGCTGTAAAACTGCATACATCAATAAACATTACGGTTGCCTGTATAATTTCATTTTCGAGCAGGCTTTTTTCATATTCCTTGCTTGTCATAAAATTAAGCACATTTTCATCCACGTACATTCTCAGGATATTATTTTCCTTTATAGCAGCCAATGTTGCCCGCGTTTGCACTACGTGGTGTATGGTTTTCTCAATGGTGACATCCAGGTCTTCAAAATCAACCGGTTTGCACACAAAATCAAAGGCCCCACGGTTCATTGCCATACGGATGTTTTGCATATCGCCATAGGCCGACACCATAACCGCTTTCAAAATGGGGTTTGATTCACCCAGACGGGTTAATAAGGTTAAGCCATCCATAACCGGCATATTGATGTCGCTAAGCAAAACATCAACGTCGGGATTCTCCGCTAATTTAACCAGGGCTTCTTCGCCATTTTGCGCGAAAATAAACTCATAAACGTTTTCCCTGATCTTGCGCCTGAATTTTTGTTTAACGAGGAGTTCCAGATCCGACTCATCGTCAACTACAAGTATTTTGGCCATTATTCGACAAAGGTTTTAAGTTTCTCTTTTAGCAAAGTAAAATCAAGCGGTTTAGTTAAAAATTCATTAGCTCCGTTTTGCATCGCCTGCCGACGATTTTCCTCATCGCCATATGCTGTGATCATCATCACTACAGGTGGCGGTTTTTCATAAGTATGCCTAATGCGCGAGAGCAGCTCGATGCCGGTCATACCGGGCATATTAATATCTGATAAAATAAGTACGACCTCTGAATGATTTTTTTCTAAATACTCAAGTGCATCCTCGCCCGAAAGGGAGAACGCAAAGTCAAATTCACCGCTTCTTATTTCTTTTCGAAAACGTTGTATAAATAATGGCTGTACATCAGCCTCATCGTCAACTACTAATATTTTCATGTTAATCAGCTAAATATAATAATAAGTTTATCTATATAGGTATTGTTATAATAAATTGGGTGTATTCGCCTTCTTTTGTTTTTATATCAATATTGCCCCCGTGCCCTTTAACCACCATATCGTAACTTAATGAAAGGCCCAATCCGGTGCCTTCGCCTGTAGGTTTGGTGGTAAAAAAAGGCTGCATAATTTTATCCTTTATATTTTCTGGTATTCCACTTCCGTTATCTTTAACCATAATAATAATCTGTCCATTTTCCAGAGACGTTGTCACGGATACTTCGGGCTTGTAATTGGCATCTGCGGTTTTTTGTTTTTGATGTACGGCGTAAAAAGCATTGTTGAATAAATTCAATAACACCCTTCCAAAATCCTGAGGTATTACATTTACTTTAGGAAGGTTGCTATCCAGGTTAGTCATCATAGCCGAATTGAAAGTTTTATCTTTTGCCCTTAAGCCATGGTAGGAGAGGCGCAGATATTCGTCTGCAAGAGCATTGATATCGGTTGGCTGCATTTCGCTGCTGTTATCACGCGAATGCAGCAGCATGTTTTTTACAATACTGTCGGCACGTTTGCCATGTTGATTTATTTTTTGCTGATTTTCTTTAATAGCACATGCAATGGCTTTTGCTTCTTCAAAATTACCTTTATCTATCTCTTGCTGCATTTCATCGATCAATTCAGCGTTTACTTCTGAGAAATTATTGACAAAATTGAGCGGGTTTTGGATCTCATGGGCAATGCCTGCAGTTAGCTCACCTAAGGAAGCCATTTTTTCTAACTGTATCAGCTGTTTCTTAGCGATTTCCAATTCATTACGTGTTTTTTCAAACTCGTTCAGCTGGGATTCAAGACTGTCCCCCTGTTGCACAACCTCTTCCGTGTGGATTTGCACCCCGTGCTCTAATATGCGTTTTCCTTTTATCAGGTTCAATAAAAATGTTTTCAATCGCATACTCGCTGTGAAATAAGAAGGTTTATCTTATTGGTTTACAATATCGTAAAAATAACTGCGAATCGGAGAAAGACTTAGAAGTTTTAAAAACTCGTAAGTCTATGATTCGGCAATTTGATCACGAGGCAACCCGAAGTATATTAAACTCAACTAATGTGCGGGCTAAGAGAATTTTTTCCTCATCGGTGAGGTCGCCGGGTAATTCGCGCACATAAAACGCTTTGGTTGCGGCAATAAAGGCGATGGCATCCCCGGCCAATAAATTAATAGATAGCAAAATCTTTCCATCGGTGTTAATCATATTGATCAGTTCATCTTTTTCCTCTACGAATAACTTGCCCGCGTTATCATTTAGCAGCCGGCGATGCAGGTTAACACTTCTTTCGTCGTACCACACACCCGGTAATTCTGCACCAAAAATTGTTTCATAACGCCGTTTAAATTCATTAAAACTTCCAATTGACGATTGTTCCATTTCTTTATTATCAGGCGCATTGCCAGGACTGTGTGAGAAATACGCGCCAAAATAACAATCACAGAATTTCATATACTCGTCCGTAAACAGGATGAACTGATGCCATACCGCATCTATTCTAAGAGAATACATCTCCCAGGTCTTTGACCTGTCATAATGGACCATGAGCATCCATCTTTTAACTTCTGTAAAAAGCTGCTCGCCTTCTTCCACGCTTTCGATTATGGCATCCGTTAATAATTTCTCTATTAAAAAAGATGCCTCGTACGTTAAAACATCAAAGGACACAGGTTTTTCGGCGTGTTGGGCTGGTAATGCTTCCATGATGTTAGTTATTAATTCTTTTAAATAAACCTGTTTCCTCCAATGCTTCAGCAAGCGCGTAACGTTCTTGTTTTGTCAGATCGCCGGGTAATTGTTCCGGGTCAAATGCACGCTCGTGTACAGCATATATCATTGCTTCCTTTGCAATTGTATTTAGAGCAAGTACTTGCAGAAGCGATTTTGGCGTCATGACACTTAGCGTAACCATATTGTTTTCGCAATGACATTGCAGCTCCAATTTAGGATCTGTTACCTGCAGAAGGAGTTTAGGTGAAATGTTTTCGATTATGCTTTTACCAAGATAGGCTTTCAGTTCATTTCTCGTGCTTATGGAACAGACATCCAAGCATTTTATTAAGACTGAACGGGCTTTGGGTGTGTTAATGGTTAAAAGTTTTTTGACTAACTGATTGACAAATTGGATTTTTTGACGCGCCGCTATAACCTTTAAATAGGGGTGGACAGCTAATTCCGGGCTAATGGTATACTCGCTGGTCAAACAGTTTAGGGGTTCCGGACGATCTGCCGGACGTAATCCGTCAAGCGGACTTGTTGCATGAAATGTAAGCGACCAGTCGTTAGTTGTGTTTCTGGGGTCGTGGATACAGGGTTCATAAATTGATCCTGTCATTCCGCTTAAACCTTCAAACCGTCTTTTCGGAACTAAAGAATTTGTCCTATAGGATTCGTCCCTGTCATAGATAATAACCTCGAGTTTATTGCTGCAAACTGCAGTAATGGTCCATGCAGTATGCTCATGCGGGCCCACAGCGCCACCCGGGGACCAATAACCCAAAGCAAAACTTATACCTAAATCAGGTATGGTATAAAAAGGTATTAACCCGCTCGAAAATTTATTTAAACTAAGCCGGTCAATTTCAAGAGAGATACAGTCGCAAATAAAATCATCGTTTTTTATTGCGACCGCCACCATTTCACGCGCGCTTATAACGGCTGTCTTTTCGGGATGAAAAGATTCGCCGGCATAGGGAAAACGGTCAGCAGAAAACTCTTTGAGCAGGCTTTCAAAATACATTGTCTTTTAACCAATATTTGCAAAGAAACCGGTTGAAATTCTGAGTTTTAGATTGTTATTTTACCACCAAGTGCAAGATCAGCTTAGAATTAATCGGCCCGAAGATTATTTGTGCT
>JANYAB010000018.1 GCA_025355225.1 Bacteroidota bacterium | reverse complement strand
TCCAGCAACCCATCGCCGTTCACATCGGCCATAGTGACGCCTGTTGACCATTTCCCTAATTTATTGATCCCGGATTTTTCTGTTATATCTTCAAACTGAAAGTTACCCTTATTTAAATAAAGGCGACTGGGCACCATATTGCCGACTAAAAAAATATCGGGCAGCCCATCATTGTTGATATCCCCTATGGCTACTCCGCCGCCATTGTAAAAATTGCGATAAGTAAAAATATTGAAATCATTATCATAGGATAATTGGTTAACAAAGTCGATATGTGTTATATCTGAACCTAAAAGCTCGAAAAGCTTCTTTTCTTTCCCGTCTTGCTTTGTATGACAACTGACTGAAATAAACAAAAAGAATATAAGATAATAACGCTTGATAAACATGTTATTCCGGCTATTTTTTTTAAACAAAGAATCATTCATTTTATTTAACCAGGTTATCTTCTGCCAGCAAATCGGTGTAATCAACTTTTACATGCGCCTCATCGTATTTGCCGATGATGATCCGTCGGTTACCATCCACTTTCACGAATATGGTACCTTTGAGCGAATCCTTCATGCTGATAAAATCAGTGCCTTTGTACCATTTTTTAAACAGGCTTAATAAGTCTAACTGCAGGTTATCGGCATACAGCCGTTTATTCCATGGGGCAAATGCGTCATAATTAAACATGGCCCTCATTTTGTATATTTTATCCCGCTTAAAAGCCGGAAAAAAATTCATAGAGGCGGGATACTTCAACTCATTGTTCAGTTTGTATAAAACTGTCATGCTATTAGCCCCATCAACAAAAAGTCCTTTTTTATTCATAACCCAGCAATAGGTATAAAACTCCTTTTGGGTCATTCCAAACTTTATCCCCATAAATAAACTATCCTTGTGAATACCCCTCGAAAGCTCATTTTTTACCAGCCTGTTGTATTTGTCATTGTCCGAATTACAAGAATATACGGCGTTAATCAATACTATAAAAACCAACCATTTAAAACTTTTTATCATAATCACTGCCTTATTTAAAACTTAATATTTCCGTTTTATCATTATTTTTTGCAAAAATTAGCAGCTTTTTTTTCCCTGCTTTAATATCCACTATATCACGCACAGCCCCCTTTATCACTATACCACTGCTTTGCGGGCTAACCGCTTTAAAGCCGCCTTTCCCATCGCCTTTTAATAGCAGTCCGTAACTGGCATCATATATCCCGACTTCCGGCTTCGACTGATAAAAGTTGCCGCCCAACAATATATCTTGCTTGCCGTCGCCATCAAAATCTTTAACATCAAGCCCAAAAACTGTAGAGAACTGTGCTTCCACCGGCAGCGGCTTTAAGGTAAATGTGCCATTCCTGTTGTTCATGATAACGCTGCTGCACATTTCATAGGCATTTAGTTTTAACACGCCCTTTAGTTTATCCGGGCCGAAGATGTCGTCAATAGTTTGTTCCTTGTATTGCTCGTAACGCAGGTATTTCTTTTTCAGATAGGGTATACTCGCCACCATATCCTGCCTTAACACAAATGGGTATTGTTTGGCCCCGTTGTAGGCACATACAATTTGCTCTGTATTGCCGTTGTCATCAAAATCGCCCGCATACATACTTACCGGCTTATCCTTACTGGCTTTAAACCGGGAATTTAACCCATGGTTGCCGGCTACAATATCCGGGTAACCATCACCATTAATATCGGCTATTTGCAGTCTGTTCCACCAACCATTGGTCATACCCAAACCTGCCTCCCTGGTTATTTCCTTTAAATGGCCGCCTTCATTGTGGAAAATACGAATGGGCATATATTCACCGCAGATCACCAGATCGGGTTTTCCGTCGCGGTCGTAGTCAAACCATTTTGCATCGGTTACCATGCCGAGTTCCTTTAATCCCGGGGCTACTTTATCGGTCACATCCGTAAAAACGCCTTTTCCGTTGTTCTCCAAAATATACCCCTTACATGGATAACCATACTTGCCCGGTTTTAGCCGGACGCCTACAAACAAATCCTGATCGCCATCGCCGTCAAAATCAGCCGCGGTTACGCAGGAACTGCTTTCAAACTGAAACGAAGGCAATACCTGCGATGATTTGGTGAAATGGCCCTTTCCGTCATTGATGTACAAACGGTCGATTAGTTCAGTAGAATTGGCCGAAAATTCGTTCCCGCCGCTACATACATATAAATCGAGGTCGCCATCACCATCCGCGTCGAAAAATAAACAGTCGGTATCTTCGCTGCCTTTATCCTGTTCAAACAATTTCACATTGCTCCGCTTAAACCGGCCTTCTTTAGTCTGGATATACAATACTCCGGCCTGATCTTTGGCGCCGCAGATATAGAAGTCTTCCAGTCCGTCGCCGTTTACATCACCCTTGGCTATGCGCGGGCCATCGGTACTGTGCATATGGAATATAAGGCGTTCACGGTCGAAATCCGAAAAGTCATCTTCTTTGTGCACAAAGTCTATCCCATAATTATCCACACTTTGTGCGAAAAGGTTTTTTGCCGGGGTCGGACGAATATTGACCTTCTTGGGCAACATCGATTCGTTTTGCCTAACCGTAATCATTTGGTTGGGCAACACACCCTTCAATATCTTCTGTTTGCCGTCGGGCCAATTCACGACCACCGAATCAATGATTTTAGTTTTGCCCAGGCCGAAGTTTAAGCGGGGATCCACGCTCGACTCAAATCCCCGCGAGGGCATTTGTTCCTGGTAGCTTAATGTATGGTTATAATACACAGTTACCTGTGTGCCCAGGCCAAAACGGTTTTTGCCTTCACCCTGCAGGGCCACCTTCAGGTACTTATTTTGGGGCAGCAACTTTGGGCTGTTGTTACGATAGACAAATGCCGGCATGTTCACGTTGTTAACCACCAAATCAAGCGCGCCATCATTATTCAAATCGCCATAGGCCGAACCGTTCGAAAAGCTAGGCTCTCCTAAACCCCATTCTGCAGCCTTATTACTAAAGGTTAGGTTTCCATTGTTGTGAAATGCATAGTTGGATAAAGCCTGCGATGGCATTTTATCTATCAGCTTGCGAATAACATCCTTTTGGCTGACCATCATTTTTCTTACCTCCGTTGGGTTAGCAGTGAACTGGATATAGTCCTGGTCGGTTAGATCCTTATAAATACCGTTACTAACAAAAATATCTTTAAACCCATCGTTATCCATATCGGTTATCAAGGCTCCCCAGCTCCAGTCGGTAGCTTGCACACCTGCCATGCGGCCAATTTCACTAAAGTTTACTTGTTTTTGACCGGTGTTTTTGTTAGGCGCAGCCCCCTGGTTCAATTGCAGAACGTTGCGCAAAAATTGCTGATAATAGCCATTTTTGAGATCGGACTGGTATTTGTCCCAATTTTCGAAAGCTGTTTTTGTTTTTAACCGGGCCTCGCTTTCGGGCAGCATATCGGTAACATAAATATCCGGACGCCCATCGTTGTTAATATCGGCTATATCGGCCCCCATAGAGTTTTGGCTCAATTCACGGATAGCGTCAGGCAAACATTCTTTAAACGTTCCATCTTTGTTATTGAGGTATAAATAATCGCGCTCAAAAAAATCGTTTGATACATAAATATCGTCCCAGCCATCTCCATTTACATCCGAAATGGTTACACCTAATCCAAAACCAATTTTACTGCTGTAAATACCTGCTTGCTGAGTTACATCCGTAAAGTGACCTCCGTCGTTCCGGTACAGCTTATTTCCTCCGAGCGGATCGGGAGTATTGCGCTGATCTTTAATCAAATCATAATTCCCAACCGACTTAAATGAATTATTAAGAAGGTAACAATCCAGATCTCCGTCGTGGTCATAATCAAAGAAAACAGCCTGGGTGCACAAACCAGTATTATTAAGCCCGTATTCAGCCGCTCTTTCAGTAAATGTCAGATCGCCATTATTAATAAATAATTGATTACTTCTGTTTTTACCTGAAAAATCACCGGACTTACATATATAAATATCTAATAACCCATCACCGTTTACGTCGGCAAAAGTAACACCGGTTGACCAAACGCCAGCCGAAGAAAGCCCCGCCTTTTCTGTAATGTCTTCAAATTGAAAATTCCCTTTATTGAGGTATAGCTTGTTCGACTGCTGGTTGCCGCAAAAGAAAATATCAGGCAACCCATCGTTGTTAATGTCGCCTATTGCCACTCCGCCACCGTTATAGAAGTTGCGATAAGTATAAACGTTTAATTGCTCGGTATAGGCCACATTATTGGCAAAATTTATGCCTGTGACCGATGCTGGTAGTGACGAAAAAAGCCGGTTGTCCTGGTTTTTTAGGTTTCCCCCCGGACTGCAGCCCATTAAAATTATCAACGTAAAAGACAGTATAAATGTAGAATTCCGGACAAAATCAAAAATTAGAAATGCACTATTGCAGGGGTATCTCATTTTTAGTAATATCAATAGATCTGCGGGTTATATAAACCTTGTTGTACCAAATAATACAAGGAAGGCAAGCAGCTACCTGCTTGCCTTCTGCAAAAAGGCGGGGTTTATCAGACCGCTGGCAATGGCTTAATTATATCCCGGGTTTTGTTTAAGATTTTGGTTCGCATTAATTTGAGTTGCAGGCACCGGGAAGATATTTACGTGGGTATCCGGATCAGCCGCGTGGAAACGGTACGCATCATTATAAACCCCAAAACGTATCATATCCTGCCTTCTGTAGCTCTCTGCGAACATTTCCCGGCCGCGCTCCGCTAAAAATGTTGCAGCAGTTAAACTAGGGAAGGGATCAACCCCGCCATGCACCGTACGGATTTGGTTAACCAACGCCAGGGTAACCGGATCGCTCCAGTTGCCGTTTTTGCGGGCTACCAATTCAGCCTTCATCAATAAAATGTCGGCATACCTGTAAATAGCCAAATCGTTATCAAGGCCAGTCTGCATACCTTTATAAAATTGCCATTTGCCTATACGTGCGCCGGACTGTCTCCATGCGTTTGGGGCCAACTCGTTAATGTACGGAGTAAAGGTAATAGGAGGGCCATCAGGGTCGGTAGCATCAGCTCCGCCGTCAAGCAATGGGGTAACTCCGTCGGACCGGTATTGAGGGCCAACCAGGAAGTTATTTAACATCCTTTTGTCGACGGTGCCGGTAATAGGGGTGCCTTTCGGGTCAAGGCCTACAACTGTTCCCTGCGGACCGGGGTTTTGTGTTGGGTCGATATAGGATTGATAAAATTCCTGTACCGAAGCGAATCCGTTCCATGGCTGTGAGTTCATTTGATAGGTATCCTGGCTTTGCAGGTGCAAAGTGGTCATCGGGATAGTAAAATTGCCGGCATGTACCCCATCAAAAGGAATTGCCCAGATAGATTCGGTCGAACCGATATTATTACGCGAAAAATTGTCGGCGTAATTTGCCATGAGCGAATATTTGCCCGAGTTGATAATGACATCGCAAGCGGCAATAGCTTTATCGTATTGAGGTGTACCGGTATAAACCTGAGCATTTAAATACAATTTAGCCAAAGTAGCCTCGGCCGCATAATATGTAACACGACCGTAGTAAGGGCCATCGCCTGTGCCGATTTTTGGCAAGGCCTCTATATTGTCCAACAACTCCTTTTCAACAAAGGCGTATACCTCGGCACGTGTGTTGGTTGCCGGAGGCGCAGTATTTGAAAAATCGGTACTGATAGGCACGTTACCAAACAAATCGAGCAGCCAGTAGTAATAAATAGCCCGCAAACATTTTAGCTCCGATACATAAGCTGCTGCCTTGGGCGATTTGCTAGCCGCCAGGGCAACCAACAGCTTGTTACAAGTAGTAACCCCGCTAAAGCCAAAGTTCCAGGCACCGTTTGGCCTTGTATCCTGGCTGGTGGTAGTATGTGTTTTCAACCTCACCCAGTGGCCACCGTCGCCCCAGTCGGCGCCGCGCGTTGGTACTACTATTTCGTCAGTGGTAACTTCATTTAAGTCAAAGAAAGGGTTGTTTGGCCCATTATAGTTACCAAATATTGGTGAATATGCTGCGCCAACGGCGGCGGCCAGTTGCCTGTCTGTCTTATAAAAATTATCTTCAGTTACCTGGTCATAAAGTATTGATTTTTCATCAAGCTTGGTGCATGATGCTGCTATTAGCAAAATGCCAAACAGTGTATATTTTTTAAATGATATGTGTTTCATGATTTGCAAGTATTATATTTAAAAATATTAATTAAAATCCTATATTAACGCCCAGGGTGAATGAGCGTGTATAAACCCAGGTTTCCCTTCGGTCGACGCCAGGAGCTAACACATTGGGCGGATTCCCGGGGTCCACGTACCTAACCTCTGGGTCAACACCGGTATAGCCGGTTATTGTAAACAAATTTTGCCCTGAAACATAAGCTCTTAAACTACTTATCATCCCTGGTTTACCATTCTTGCCGATTTTAAATGTATAACCTAAGGTTGCATTGTCCAGCTTTAAAAACGATGCTTTTTCAACATCATAGCTACTGTATGCTGCCCCGTCGGTTACATTTGGGTTAAAGAATTTGGTGTTAACTATGTTGTAGCTGGTAGCAATGTTCGGGTTTTCATAAAATGCACGGTAAGTGTTGATCAGATCGTGCCCGATTGATGCCCTTAAGAAAAAGTTAAAATCAAAATTTTTGTATTTGAATGCGTTAGTGATACCAAACTCGAATTTTGGGAGCCCGTTACCGATAACCTGGTCAACTGCATTGGCAAACGGCACCTTGCCACCCTTGCCATCCGAGTAAAGATATTTTCCATTGGCATCAACGCCTTCGTATTTAGGTCCCCAAAGTATGCCTATTGGCTGCCCTGCAACTGCCCTGGTTAGTTGGGTTTGTTCCTGGCCCGGAGTCCCCAAATTGGTCGCACCTACATAAGACGCTTGTAAAGACGGATTCAGCTTTGTTAAAACCACATGGTAACTGGAAATATT
>JANYAB010000807.1 GCA_025355225.1 Bacteroidota bacterium | reverse complement strand
GATAATACCCGGAATAAGTAGCAATTTGAATAGTTTCCAGTTGATATTACCCATGCGGTAGTGCATCCACCCGGCTATGCCATTGCTCATTATTTCGGAAAGGTGCACACCCATACTTGCAGAAGCCGGAGGGATACCCATTGAAAGAGAAAAAGTGGTAGAGGTTACGCCGTACGACATGCCGATAGCGCCATCGATCAGCGCAAATACAAAACCAGCACCGAGAAAATAATAAAAAAGCGGGTTAATGCCTTGAACATAATTCCTAAAATCGGGGTCCCTGACCCATAGGGCCGATACCGTAATGCCGATGGCTAACACAATAGCGCCCCATATCAGCCATATCAGATTCTTGCTTAGCTGAGTTTTTTTATCAACCAGCACCGACGTTACCTCGTTCAGTTTTTTAACCTTGTAAGCAAAATCGCCGGAAAGCGAATTCCTTAGTTCACTCATTTGCTGTAAGGTGATATCCAGTTCACCGGGCAGTCCTTCGTTTAAAACTTCCCTCAATCTTATGGCAATTGTTGGTGATTTCCCGTTCGTTGATATAGCTATCTTCAGATCACCTTTCTGAACAATGGAGCCCAGGTAAAAATCGCAAAGCGCTGGTTTATCAGCTATGTTCACTAAAAGTTTACGCTCGTGGGCCGAAGCTCTGATATAAGTGTTCAGTTCATTATCATTTGTAGCGGCCACTACCAAGTCGGCATTATCCAGGTCAGTATCAACAAAAGGTTTTTGTATTATTGTTACTCCCCCAAATTCAGAAGCCAGGGTATGTATTTCGGGCGAGAATATTTTGGCAATAACGGTTACCCTTGCCAGCGGACTGTTGTTGAGGATAGCTGTCAGTTTTTCCAAACCAACATTTCCTGCACCGATCAGCACCGTATGCAATTCGTTCAGCTTCAAAAAAATAGGGAAAAGCTGGTTCCCCTCTGTTTTTTCATCCTGAACTTTAGCCAAACCGTTATTCCTGGGCAATAATGTCATAAAATTCCCTGATAGGCTGAAACATAGGGTGCAGTGATACTACTTCGCCAATAATGATCAATGCCGGGGATGATATTTTTTTCTCCTCCACGATCTCTACTATAGTATCTATTATACCAACGGCTACTTTTTCATTCACTGTCGAACCGCTTTGGATAACTGCAACCGGCAACCTGTTCTTATCTTCTTTTTTAAATATATCAGTAATTTCAGCAAGCTTATGCAGGCCCATCAATACAACGATGGTTGCCCTGGTGCGTGCAGCTTCGTAAAGATCATTAGATACTTTACCATCAGCTGTTGTACCTGTTATCACCCAAAAACTTTCACTTAATCCACGATGAGTTACCGGTATATGCTGCAGGCCGGGTATTCCTATTGAACTTGAAATGCCCGGAATAACTTCAGCGGGAATACTGTACGAAGCGGCATGATCCAACTCTTCGTAACCGCGGCCAAAAACGAAAGGATCGCCACCTTTAAGGCGCACCACATGTCCATAATTAAGTGCATAATCAACCATCAACTGATTAATCGCTTCTTGCGAATGCGAGTGATCACCTGAGCGTTTGCCCACGTACACCTTTGTAGCATGTTCAGGGGCAAATTCAAGCAGTTCTTCATTCACCAACGCATCATAAAGCACCACGTCCGCTGTTTTAAGCGCCTTAATACCTTTGATAGTAATAAGGTCAGCATCACCAGGGCCTGCGCCAACAAGCGTAATGCGTGGTTCCTTAACCGTTTTTTTATTTTCAATATCAATCATGATGTACTAACGCCTCTCTTTTTAATTTAACGCTTTCTAAAAAGTCGCTGGCAGCCTGCAGATAGGTTTTTGCAAATTCTTCAGAAGGTTCGTTTTTGTTTATCTGTAAAACCAGGTCGCTGAAACTACCATTAAGGCTCAATTCGGCAGTATCTATATATTGTGCATCGAACTCGCGGATAACGCCAGCTTGTGTGCTGCTATTAACATTTTTATCCAATAACAATGCTTTCGCCGAACCGACAAAAACATTGTACGAATGGTATATCGCATCGGCCCATGCACCTTTTTTAAACGCCTCATTTGCCCAGCCCATTTTCTCGTCAGATTCGTAAAGCAGGGTCGCTACCAGGTCGATCATCACACCAGCACATTCGCCAACACCAATTGCGGTCACAAAGCTTTCCTGGTGGCCCCAGTCAACAAATTCATCATCTGTTAGCGTAGTCAGGTCGGCCAGTGGCTTTAATAACTGGTAGAAATAATCCTTGCCCAGCCTATCATAGTAATTATGAAAGGTTTCGTCCGTAATTGAATTTTCCTTGTAGTCGTTCAGAACGGCCCTTAATACGTGGGTAGCCCTCTTGGCGGGAACCTTGATCACTTTTTCTGCAGTACGGCCAACACCATTACCAACCGTTCCGCCACCCAGCAATACCTGTACCGATGGCAACACTTTGAGGCCTGCCTTAAGCGAACTGCCATGGAAACCAATATGTGCCAGGCCATGCTGACCGCAGGAATTCATGCAGCCGCTGATCTTTATTTTTATTTCGCGGTTGAATATCAACTCTTCATATTCGTTATAAATTAAATCTTCCAACACCTTTGATAAAGTCATGCTGTCGGAGATTCCCAAATTACAGGTATCGGTGCCGGGGCATGTGGTTACATCGGCCACGGTATCAAAACCCGGTGCAGAAAGATCCAATTCAGTTAAGCCGTTATACAAGGCCGGCAATGCTTCTTTTCGTACAAATTTCAGCAACAAGCCCTGGTTTTGGGTAATGCGTATTTCATCAGCAACATAGGGACTGATGGTTTTAACCAACTTACGGGCTGTATCCGAAGGGATATCGCCAACTGTTACCTTTACATATACACCATAAAACCCCTTTTGCTTTTGCTCAAATACGTTGGTAATCAGCCACTGTTCATAGCGCAACGGGTTGGCAATTGTAACCTCCGGATAAGAAGATGTTTCCGGCAAAACCGGCATATCTACCGTATTGCGGTCGATGGGATAGCTTTTTACTTTGTTAGCAATTCTTTCTTCGCGTGTAAGGCGTAACACTTCATCAAGACCGATTTTTTGAATCAGGTATTTCATGCGGGCCTTGTTGCGGTTATTGCGTTCACCATAACGGTCGAACACCCTGATAACAGATTCTATATAAGGAATAAGCTGATCTTCGGGTAAAAATTCTTCAACTACACTGGCTAACAGGGGTTGTGCGCCAAGGCCGCCGCCTAATAATACCTTAAAGCCACGTTCTCCATTTTCTTTTAATTTAGGAATAAGCCCTACATCATGTACATAAGAAAAAGCGGTATCTGCATCGCTCGATGAAAAAGATATCTTGAATTTGCGGCCCATTTCCTGGCAGATCGGGTTACGTAGAAAGAATTCAAAAGTAGCCTGGGCATAAGGTGAAACATCAAATGGCTCCAGGGGATCGACACCAGCGGTGGGAGAGGCGGTTACATTCCTAACCGTATTTCCACAGGCTTCGCGCAGTGTTACATCATCCCGTTCCAGTTCGGCCCAAAGCTGCGGAGTGCGGTCGAGGCTTACGTAATGGATCTGGATGTCCTGGCGGGTGGTTAAATGCAGGTTGTGGCTGGCATATTCGTCAGATACATCGGCAATACGCAGTAATTGCTTAAAAGTAACTTTTCCGAAAGGCAATTTAATACGCACCATTTGCACACCTTGCTGGCGCTGACCATAAACGCCCCTTGCCAGGCGAAGGCTCCTAAACTTTTCGTCGTGTATCTTACCTTCGCGGAAAGCCCTTATCTTTTGTTCAAGATCAATTATATCTCTTTCAACTACCGGATTCTCCAGTTCGGTTCGGAAGCTTTGCATATCTTCTGTCTGATTTTATTATAAAAAAACCCCTTTGGCTAAAGAGGCATATATTGTTTCATTACACCCTGGTTACAGCCCCAACCCAATTTTTGCATTATGCAATAGATAAAGCTTTTACGACATTTATTAGTCGCTTTCCCCATTGAATTCCCAAATATATATATAGTATAGGGAAAAGGTAGAATTTTTTTTAGAAAAAGCGTTTCGTGACAATAAATTTACATAAATAAAATTCGTTTTCAGGCAATTTTAAATACTTACAACGGCACTGAAGTAGGATAAAGCACCTAACGAACTTTGTTTACAAAAGAGAAGAAAGTTTTGCTTTTGAAATGACGATAAGAAAGGCAAATGGTTATATATTGATCAAAGTATTTTCCCGGGCAATAATATCAGCTATGCTTGTTTCTGAAAGAATTTTCAATGTAGCATCTCTCACCTCAACAAACACATCACGAATACCGCAGGTAGTTTCCTGTTTGCATTCGTCGCATTTATGGTAAAAATTAAGACTCGCGCAGGGAACCATGGCAATGGGGCCATCGGTAATACGCATAATGCTTACCAAATAAATGTCTTTAGGGTCCTTGTTTAAACTGTATCCACCGCCCGCACCCTTTTTACTGTACAGGAAGCCTGCGTTTCTGAGATCTAACAGTATTTGTTCGAGGAACTTTTTAGGGATACGTTCTTCTTCTGCAATTCGCGAGATCTGCATTGGGGGTTTATCAGCATTTTTACCCAGAACAACAAGGGCTTTAATGGCGTATTTTGTTTTTTTGGAAAGCATTTTTTAATTTAAAACTTACAAAAATAGGTAAAAGAATTTAGGTTGGCTTATAATTCGCTTATTTAGGGGTTAAGCAATGTAAATGTAATAATTATTTCCGTTCCGTATGGCCTAAATCTTTACCGGGGGCAACGCGATCACGCACCAATTGTTTCAGTTCTTTTATTTCAGGAAATCGACCCTCTTTTTCGCGGTCGAATACGAGGATATCATCAATGCTAATACTGTAATGCCCGCCTGTTTCACTTGGCTTTAGCGTTACGCTGAGCAGATCATCTGAAAAAGTGGTGAGCAATTCCTGGGCCATGTAAGCTGCCCGTAACAGCCAATGGCATTTTGGACAATACTCGATAGTGATGCTTGGTTTCATCGGGCTAATTTACAAAATCAGCCGAATTTAAAATGGACTCAAAAAAAATCGTCCCAGGTAAAACTATTTATGATTGTACCCGGGACGATAAAGGAATTGTAATTGTATTTTTAGGATAAGGACGTGACCTTACATACCCTGGTTCAAGTAAATACTTGAAATTCCTGGATTGAAAGGAGCTCTTGTTTTTCTTTTAAATAAACTATCGCCATTGTTTGCAGCTGCACCTACTAATTTCAAAACAGGCGTAAATAAGTCTTGGATGGATTTGATAAATTCTAACATAAACACTATTTGATTGATACCCGCATTATTACGGGAATTGGCGGAAAATTGTTTCAAAAAATGATATTAAACAAAGGACAAAACCGCCTTTACGATATAAAAAAAGCCATTTTTTGCAAAAAAATGGAAAGGTGACAGACGGTTTTTTAGGTTTAGATGAGTGCGCGGAACTAACTGATTTACTGGTCTTTAAAAATTTCAAAATTGTACATAAAAATTGGATTTTCCAACTGATTTAACCGCGGGGGTTTTGTAATAATTTTAACTTAAAATAAATTAAAATTTACTGTTTTTAATTATTACGAAATAGGTAATTTGACGTATGCGATTAAAAAAAATGAATTTTCATTTAAAAAGTCAGTCCGTCCCCTTTGGTTGGATCAAATCCCATAAATTACCATAGAGGTCTTCGAAGACCGCCACCGTGCCGTAATCCTC
>JANYAB010000800.1 GCA_025355225.1 Bacteroidota bacterium | reverse complement strand
ATTGATCATAAAAAAATGGGTTACCACATGCTGATGATCGGCAAGGTTTTAAACGAAAAAAAGATCAAACAAAATCCCTCATCGCTTTATCACGTGGGTTTTTTACAATTTCAAAAAGGTAACTACGAGAGTATTGAAGGGCTGTTTTAAATGCCAGGACGCTTAATGGCTTTAGGCGTACTGCTCGTTCAGCGAAATCATTTTATTACAAAACTGAAAGCTGTCTTTATTATGGGTGATGATCAGTATCATTTTTCCCTGATCGGCAAGCTGTTTTAGTTTTATAAGTATACTTGTTTCTGCAGAATCATCCAGTTCGCTAAAGGACTCGTCAATGATCAGCAGATCAAAATCATGATATAACGCCCTTGCCAGCATGATCCTTTGCCGCTGGCCACCGCTTATGTTTTTCCCATTTTCCTTTATGGTCAGATCCGCACCTTCACGATAACTGTTTAACATTTCGTCAATCCCGCAAAAAGCAATTACTTTTCTCAATTTTTGCTGGTCTGGTTCTGCATCAGTAAGCGTAATGTTTTTCAGGATAGAGTCGCCTGTAAAAAATGTTTGCTGTTTTACATAGGAGATTTTATTCCAGTAGCCTTTGCGCTCTGCATTATTTAAGATTTTATCATTTATGGAAATATAACCTTTATCTGGCGTTAAAAATCCAAGCAATAGATTCAGAATCGTAGTTTTTCCTTTGCCCGAGCTTCCGGTAAGTACCGCAAAATCACCTGCGTTTAGCTCAAAATTAAAATCGGTTAAAACCTCATGGTCGTTATACTTAAAGCAAACTTCTTCAAATTTTATTGAACTGATACCCGATGCAACATCAACGGGCACCGATTCCTCTATATTTTCAGTGTATTGCAGGTTATCAATAGTAAACTGGTAAGTTTTTATTAGCCCCGCACTGTTCATTATCTTCACCATACCGGGAATAATCTTATAGGAAGCAGCCATAAATATCCCGATGGTTAAAACATCTATAACTGGCTTACCGGTCGACCATTTATTGATCATTATCAGTATAAAAAACCCTATTACAGCAAAAACTTCGATCAATCGGGGCGGCAGAGATTGCAAGGTTTGTTGCGTAGCTATATTATTATTTTGTTGCTGCTGGTAGTCGAAATACCGCTTGATAAAGATCTCATTTTTGTCGTAAATATTGCTTTCCACATACCCTGATAAGGATTCCTGCAAGCGCTGAATACTTTTTTCCCCCGATGATACGATCGTCGCTCTTACACTTTTTAGTTTTTTACGAATGAAACCCGCCAATATAATTACAGGTGGAAGTAATAGCAACAGCAATAATAGAAAAAGCGAGGGATGATAAGCAATGATAGCGCAGGTAGTGAAAAATATAAGTATAGTTTGTGAGATGATCTGCTGGAAATTAGTAAGCACGTTGTGACTAAATTCGATAGGCTGATGGCTGATCTTCCTGATCTGGACGGAAGAATCAACCTCAACAAATTCGCTGTATTTGCCATTTAGATAATTGAGGATATTTCTTTTAGATAATCTTGAGGCAACATCGTAAAAGAAGTGATGCTGGGATTTGATTCCCATAAATCCGAACCAATTTTTTATACAGAAAAGGATTAAAAACACTCCTAAAAACAGCATTGAGTTTTCGTCCGTAAACGCAGAAGGTGGAAAGGAAATATGGGGTATTCCCTTTTTTTGGGTATAAAAGTTCACCACAAGCAATAAAAGACCTAAAAAGGCAACATCAAGTATCCCAATAACAAATTCAAAAAGAATAAGCTTACACAGCTTAATCTTCTCTGTTCTGTTCAGAATCGCTAAAATACGAGCTACGGTGTGCTTCAAATTCTTTTTGAAAATGCTGTGTACAACAAATGAAATACGTTAAGCAATTGTTAATGGTTGCTTTAGGATAGTATGGTTATACCATTTTCTTTTTGCGCCAACGAGTTTAACAATTCATTTGATCGGGCAAATATAAATTCGGGCGTATGACGGGTCATACATCGATTATCACCATACTTACATATTTTCAGCATGCAATTACCACAGCTTAAGTCTGATGAATCGACAAAATCAGTATGGCTGCCTAATGGCCGAGCCCAGTCGCTCCTGGTGCCACCAAAAAGTGCCATGGTTGGTATGCCCGATACCCAGGCCATGTGCATTAATCCGGAATCTTCTGAGAGTACAAATTTTGCTTTTTGTACTATGGCAAACGCCTGTTCGATACTTGTTTTATTTACAAGGTTTATCAAATTATCACCCAATTCATCCTTTAAATAGACAGCTTTTTCGGCCATCGCGCCAATACCCATAATCAAAAACTGTGTTTCGGGTGATTGCTGCAGCCACAGTTTCATAAATTGATTGTAATTTTCCAAGGGCCAGCTGCGGGTTTTAAAGGCTCCGGCCGGGTTAATGATAATTAAATCACTTTCCCCATTCCAACCATTTTGCTTTAACAATTCTGTTGTTCGGTGTATTGGTTTTAAAGTAAAATTGCTATCGGCATAATTCGGCCCCAATCCAATAGCCTGGATGGTAAGCCGATAACGTTCACCGCCGGGGATTGGCGAGAAGCGGTCAAATTCTGACCATGCCCTTGGATTGAGCGCCCGCCTAACCATGCGGCTAAGCTCGTTATTCTGCAAATCGATCACCACATCATAACGTTGCAGCAGCAATTGTGGCAACAGAATAAGAGCATGTAAAAACTGCTTTTTATAACTCCTCTTTTTCCCGGTTATCGAATACACCTTATTAAACAAGTCCATATTACGCGGGATAGCGGCCACCTCTTCACGGGTAAGAAAATCAATCCTTACAGTTTTTGGAAGACTCCTTTTTAAGGATTGGATATAGGGCAAGGCTGCAACCATGTCCCCGGTTGCCTTTAAACGGATAACCAGGATACGCTTGGGCATATTAATATTATCCCAGGGTTTGGCAGGTATGTCGGGAATAATATAAGCAAACAGGCTATCGGTTGTTTTATCCATAATTAACTAAGTTAAGAGAATACTTTATATCGCTGGGTTTGAAATCCACCAATATAAATGTAAGTAAACCAAAATCTGATCGTATTATCTCGCCCTCTTTCATACCCGGATACAACAAATGGGAACAGGTAAGCTGCATGTTATCAATTACGCTGACCCATGTATAAAGGTTGCCTATACGGAAATTTCCGCCTCACTATAATCAAACAATTTGATAATCGATCTGGCACTATCGTTAATCGCATAAGGCAATACGGGCCCGTGCTCGGTGTGGGGATTCAGCAATAATTCCTTTAATTTATGCACCATATCAATCTGCCGGTAAATGATATGCCAGTTTTTTATTCCCACTGCCATAGGTTGAACCATACTCACCACCTGTGCCCCGGCATATAAAGCCTCGAGGCAAACCACCCCAAATCCTTCGTAAGCCGACGTATGTACAAATATCTTTGTTCGTTGCATTAATGCCAATACAGAGGTGTGAGATAGTTCTCCTGTTAACTCCACATTCTTTTCCAGCTTAAAATCTTTTATTAAAGTTTGCAACCGCTCTAACTCAGGCCCTTTACCGCAAATGACAGCTCTTATATTAGGGGAATTTTTCCGGAGTAGATTTATACAACTAACAAATAAGTCGTATTGTTTCAAAGGGATCAACGAGCCCGCTCCCAAAATATCAATATCCCTTTTACCATTGGGTGATGGTTTAAATAAGTCTACGTTTATACCGGGCGGTATTATATACTGTGGCGATAACCCATAGTTTTTGAAAAACTCACCTTTAATAAAATCCGACAGGGCAATCAGGGAGCCAGCACCGGGTTTTATCCACTTAAAATATTTGTTGCCCAATTTGGCATCCTGGCCCAATATCCAGCAAAAATGTTTAAGATGGTTCCGTTTGGCAAATAAATTGGCAATAAATGCACATTCGCCTAACCAAAAGCTTAACAACCCGATCAACTGATACTGTTTTTTTAGTTCCCTTAAGGTTCGCCAAACACGCAACCAATTGTACAATCTAAAAAAGCCGCCTCTATTTTTACCTCCAAAAGCAACAACATCCACACCATGCCATTGATACCGTTCTGAACGGTATGGATATTGAAAAGCCAGAATGATGATATGAAGCCCCGGATTAATTTCCTTAAGCGCCCTAACAAATACCTGTTGTGCAGTCACACAGGTAGTATCCGCTTCATTTTCGGGAAAACCCGGACTCAGGATTATCAATGTTTTGACCAGCTTACTCATCTAAGGAAACAAGTTACTATTTTTTGTAAGCAGTACGTGCAAGCTGCTGAGTCGGTTGCCTTGTGATTGTTGGCTATGAATTAATATCGAACTTTTGTCTGAATCTGAATTTACAGAATTAATAAATTGCCCGAATCCTGTATTTTAGCCTCGTTTTAAATTCTATAAATTCATTAATTCGATAAATTCAGGTTCAGACTAATACGGCGACGGGCTCGTAGCCGACCAGCCGCCATCTACTACCAAACTTTGCCCGGTAATATGCCTTGATTCAGGCGAAACCAAAAAAAGCACCGCATTGGCAACGTCCTCTACAGTACCGGCCCGACCCATCGGGGTTAGGCGCGACCAGGTATTTTCGTAATTCTCATCCTGTAACGTTCGCTCAGTCAGGGTAGCCCCGGGAGCCACTGTATTGATGGAAATATTTAATGGGGATAGTTCGATAACCAAACTTTTGGCAAGCATTTCCAGTCCGGCTTTGGTCATCCCATAAGCTGCTAAGTTTTTGTGCGCCTGGTGGCCGGTAACCGACGACATGAGCAAAATACTGCCGCCGCTTCCCTGTTTTTTCATTTGGATGGCGGCCTTTTGAGCCAAAAAGAAAGTCCCGAAAAGATTGAGACTGATCACGCTTTGCAGGGCTTCAGGTTGATAATCTAAGAATTCCCCGTACGAAGTGATACCTGCATTTGCTATCGCGATAGTTACAAAACCAAACTTGCCGACCGCTTCATCAACCATTTTTTGAATAAAATTGATGTCAGCAACATCTCCAGCCAAATAATGACATTTACCGCCCAGCGCATTGATCACTGTTGACGCTCTTTTTGCCATGCCCTCGTCAATATCATTCAATAAAACGGAGGCTCCATTTAATGCAAGTTGCCTGGCTATCTCAAAGCCTATGCCCTGCCCTGCCCCTGTTACGATGGCTACCTGGTTGGTGAATCTGTTATCGCTCATTTATGGAAAACGTTAATGTGAATCCTTATGTATCTCGCTGCCGCTGCCGCCTTTCAAAAAGTCAAGATCGGCGCCTAAATGAGCCTGCTCAACATGCTGCTGGTATAAGTACGTATAACCCCGGTCGGCCCAATCAGTAGGAGCTTTTAACAGCTTTTTCCTTTCTGTGATCTCAATGTCCGAAAGTTCTACATTCAGCAAACCGTTTTTAACATCCAGTTTAATAATGTCACCGTCCTGTATAACTGCAATAGTACCGCCAATTGAAGCCTCGGGCGATACATGCAGCACCACCGTACCGAAACCAGTCCCGCTCATCCTGCCATCAGAAATACATACCATATCTGTAATGCCTTTGTCCAGCAATTTTTTAGGGATATTCATGTTGCCCACTTCAGGCATACCAGGATAACCTTTGGGACCCACGTTTTTAAGCACCATTACACTGTTCTCGTCAACATCCAGGTCAGGATCGTCTATGCGGGCCTTATAATCGTTAATATTTTCAAAAACTACTGCCTTGCCCGTGTGCTGCATTAAGGCAGTACTTGCCGCGGAGGGTTTCATTACCGCGCCATGCTCGCATATATTACCTTTCAGTACGGTGATACCCGCAAGCTTGTTGAATGGAGCGTCAATGGTTGCTATTACCTCACGGTTGTAACAGGTACTATTTTGATAGTGGCCGGATATTGGTTTGCCGGTAACCGTTAATGTATCAGCATTTAAAACTTCTGCCAGTTCTTTCATTACTGCGGGGATACCACCAGCATAATAGAGATCCTCCATAAAGTATTTGCCCGACGGCTGCAGGTTGGCCAATAAAGGAATGCCTTTGATGCTGGTATTAAAGTCGTCGATGCTCAATTTAACGCCGATACGGCCTGCAATGGCTAAAAGATGAATAATAAAATTTGTTGAACCACCTATGGCCGCATTAGTAATGATGGCATTTTCAAAAGCCTGCAGCGTAAGTACGTCGGATAATTTCAAATCCTCTTTTACCATATCCACTATCCGCATTCCCGACATATGTGCCAAAACTTTTCTGCGCGAATCAGCAGCCGGGATAGCAGCATTATCGGGGAGGGTCAATCCCAAAGCTTCTGCCATCACTGCCATGGTTGACGCGGTACCCATCACCGCACAGTGCCCTCTGCTGC
>JANYAB010000642.1 GCA_025355225.1 Bacteroidota bacterium | reverse complement strand
GCTTGTTGTTGTTGAGCCTGTTGCGCACGTTGCTGCTGAGCTTGTTGTTGCTGAGCCTGTTGGGCTTGCTGTTGCTGAGCCTGCTGCTGACGTTGCTGTTGAGCTTGTTGCGTCTGCTGTTGCTGCGCCGGTTGTTGAGCTTGCTGTTGTTTCTGCCGCCCCTGTTGTCCCCGCTGTTGCTGTTGAGATGGTTGAGCCTGCTGTGTTTGTGCTGGCTGCTGCGCCGGTTGTTGAGCTTGCTGCTGTTTTTGCCGCCCCTGTTGCCCCCGTTGTTGCTGCTGAGATGGTTGAGCCTGCTGTGTTTGTGCAGGCTGCTGCGCCGGTTGTTGAGCTTGCTGTTGTTTCTGGCGCCCCTGTTGCCCCCGTTGTTGCTGAGCCTGGGGTGTGTTATTAGGTTGATTGGTGTTTGTAGCCGCAGGGCGGTTTGGTTGCCCGGCGTTTGGCCTGTTATTAGTCGCCTGGTTAACACGCACTACCTTTGTATCAGGTGTATTGCTGCGGGCTATTGCGGCCAGTTTTACTGCATTATTACGGTTAAACCCTGGTGCCCCGGCATTACTGTGAGCAGCTATGCGTTCATCTGGATGTTGGTTTTTATAGGCAGATGCGTCAACCACCCGTGCAGGATGTGCGTCTGGTGCGCTTTGTACCGCAGGTCTGTAAATGTTAACGGTATTGTTAGTGATGTTAACAGCACCCGGCCTGCTAGAATTATTAATATTGTATACTCTTACATTATTATTGTGCGTAACCTGCCTGATCTCCTGGACACGCGGGCCAGCTATATAAGTTACATTATTGTTAACATAGGTGTTATTAATAATGGTAGTATTATGTATAATGGTAACCGAACGTGTCGGGGGCACATAATAATCGTATATATTGGGGCTCGCAATATAAGCCTGCGGTGCGCAAACCCAATAGTTATCAGGCACATGGTAACCGCCGCCAATGGATATACTAATACTTATGCCGGGTAACAAAGGCGCCCAGCCATAATAACCGTGACCATGACGCCAGCTAACCCAGGCCGGTGCCCAGCGATGACCCGGAATCCATTCCCAGCCGTAGTAATCATCATAGCGCCAGCGGCCATAGTGAAAGGTTGCCCATCCCCAGGGATATTCTGATACCCAGGTATTCCCATAGTCAGTCACCACCCAGTGTCCGCGGGTTGCATAGGGCCTGAAATCTCCGTCGACATCAGGTATCCAAACATTACCATAATCGGGATCGCTAACCCATGTACCATAAGGCTGCAGGTCATCATAAAATTCCTGGTCAGAAATATAACCCTCCTGGGCAACACTTTTGCCAGGTAAGGCCAACGATAAGAGGATTGCCAGTAAAGCAATTCCCCATATTTTATTTAAGGTTTTCATAGTTTTTAAGAATGTTAAACAAATCAGTCATATATTTTCGACATGATAAACTATAAAACGTTTAAGCAGATAATTGTTTTAATTAATATATGAACCATGCTGATTCGATTTATTAACACATATTTTTTAATAAAGAGATTTATGTAAATCATTTAATTAATAATTTTATCCGCGAAAGGAAAAGAAAATTATGGGCACAGTAAATATTCCACTACTCGATTTAAATACCTATGTATATGGTAATCCCGACGAGCGCAAGCGTTTTTCGGACAACATTGGCGAAGCCTTTAACGAAACCGGATTTGTTACCATCACCAATCATGGTTTAAGCAAAGAGTTAATCGATCAGCTTTATGAGCAGGTAAAGGCTTTATTTAATTTACCGGAAAATATAAAATCGAAATACGAAATAGCCGAATTGGCGGGTCAGCGGGGTTATACCGGGAAAGGGAAGGAAACAGCTAAAGGATTTAAAACCCCCGACCTGAAGGAGTTTTGGCAGATAGGGCAAACCGTTACAGACAATGATCCTGTTAAAAATGAATATCCGGACAATATAATAGTAGATGAGTTGCCCATGTTTAATTCGACTACGCGCGAAATCTATCAAAAGCTGGAAGCCGCCGGAAAGCAATTATTAAGGGCAATAGCGGTATATTTAGATCTGCCTGAACACTACTTTGATGATAATGTGCATAATGGTAATTCAATTTTGCGGACTTTACATTATTTCCCCATCGAAAACCCAGATTCCCTTCCACCCGATGCGGTGAGGGCCGGCGCACATGAGGATATTAACCTGATCACGCTTTTAATTGGCGCAAGCGCAGATGGGCTTGAAGTGCTTACCCGCGAGGGAGAATGGTTCCCGGTTAAGGCCCATGGCGAAGATGTGGTTGTAAATGTTGGAGACATGCTGCAGCGTCTAACCAATAATAAACTAAAATCAACTACGCACAGGGTTGTTAATCCACCGCGCGAGCAAATGAAAAATTCGCGTTATTCGGTGCCTTTCTTTTTGCATCCGAAATCAGCAATGGACCTGACGTGTCTTGAATCGTGTATTGATGCTGATCACCCTAAAAAGTACGAAGATATTACCGCAGGTGAATACCTGGACGAACGCTTGCGCGAGATAGGACTTAAGAAGTAGCTGCCAGTTTGCGATGGGCAGTTTGCGGTCATTAATTGGTCATGTCGGTAACGCACGTAGAAGAAGCCTTATTATTTCATATACCAAAAACATTAAATATATTAGCGACATAATGCTGACTGAGTAAATGCAACTTAAACGAGCTGGTGACTTTATTTTAAACAAACTTCAAAATAAGCTGCCCGCGCATTTAATATATCATTGTATTGACCACAGCGTAGATGTTTACCGGGCGGCCGGGCGGATAGCAAAAGGAGAGGGGGTTTCAAGTCACGAAAAAAAGCTGTTACTTACAGCGGCCTTATTTCATGATTCCGGATTTATGAAAGGCAGGGCGGGGCACGAAGCAGAATCGTGTAAAATCGTTCGTCATTATTTGCCCGTCTATAGTTATCTTCCGGTGGAAATTGAACTAATATGCGGTATGATAATGGCTACAAGAATACCACAGTCGCCGCATAGCCATTTGGAAAAAATATTGTGTGATGCTGATCTGGATTACCTTGGCCGGGATGATTTTTTTTTACTCAGCGACAGGTTATTTGCAGAGCTAAAAGTTGAGGGTCTGATGAGTAATGAAGAGGCGTGGAACAGAGAGCAGGCGGATTTTATGGAAAACCATCAATATCATACCGCAACCTCTGTCAAATCAAGGCAGCCTCAAAAGGAACAATATATTAAATTAGTAAAAAATAAAATTTTAAATACTAAGCCATTAAATGGTACTTAATAAACGTTTGGTTATAGCCAATATAAAAGACACCGCATACGTGGTATCGGGAATTTTAATTTGCGGATTTGCATTAAAGGGTTTCCTAATCCCGAATCAGTTTTTTGATGGGGGGGTTACCGGTATCTCATTGCTTATACATGAATTGTATGGTTTTCCTATAGCATATATTATTATTTCGGTCAATATCCCTTTTATCATTATGGGGATATTCCAGGTGAACAGCAGGTTTGCCTGGAAAACATTAGCTGCCATAATAGGCGTAGGTATATGCCTTCAGGTAATTGATTACCCGAAAATTACATCTGATCATTTACTCGTAAGCATTTTTGGCGGTGTTTTTATGGGCACAGGAATAGGGCTGGCCATACGCGGCGGGTGTGCTCTGGACGGGATCGAAGTATTGGCGTTATATACTCTTAAAAGAAGCAGTTTCACGGTAAGCGAAATTATACTTGGGATAAATGTGCTTATCTTTTCTGTCGCTGCTATTGAATTGGGCCTGCCTACAGCGCTATATTCTATCATGACCTATTACGCAGCTTCGCACACCATCAATTTCGTAATAGAGGGACTGGAAGAATACACAGGTTTCACCATTATATCGGGGCAAAGTGAAATAATTAAGCAAAAGCTGGTATTAGAATTGGGCAGGGGGATCACTATTTACAAAGGCGAACGCGGGTTTTTAAAGGAAAGTTTTGACGTAAGCCATCCGGTTGATATTATTTTTACCGTGGTGACCCGTTTGGAAGTGAGGCGATTGAAAAACATAGTTCAAAGCATTGATCCTAATGCTTTTATGTTTACCGGTACCATAAAAGAGGCTAGCGGCGGCGTGCTGAAAAAGCGGGCACGGCAACATTAAGGCGATAGCAGTTCCTATTCAATCACCTCGTAAATTACCACGGGCTTAACTTTGTTTTTTAAGGTTACTTCACTCAGTTTCTCACATTTGAATGATTCTTTCGCCATATTGTAGACCTCTTCTGTTATAACGATCTGACCGGCTTTTGCTTTTGACTGTAACCGCTGGGCCACGTTTACCGCATCGCCAATAACGGTATAGTCCAGTCGTTTGAGAGAGGCTGATCCGATATTGCCGGATATCATTTCCCCGGTATTGATCCCGATGGACACCCGTGGGTCAAACACTTTGCCATCAG
>JANYAB010000623.1 GCA_025355225.1 Bacteroidota bacterium | reverse complement strand
AAGGATGTTTTCAGCGATGTACCCTTTATCTTTTAAGCGCTGATAATTTCTTTTGGTATTAATCGCTGATCGGCCTGTATGGTAAGCACCTTATCCGGATTGTCGATGTCAACATCCCATTTCTCTATTCCCCTTAAGCCCTGTAATGCTGGAGTAATAGCGGCAACACAGCCGCTGCAATTAATATTTGTTTTGAATTTTAAGATTCTCATTATATTGATTATCGCATTAAAGTTTAAATTTTGAAGATTTAAGTCAAGGCTCATTTGCCTAATGTGTGTTCCTGCACTTAATAACAATTCCGCCTGGATTTCCATTTAGAAAATTCAGGCGGAATAATAGCTTAGATTTAAAATGAATTTGCAAGTCTAACCGCTTGGTATTGATTGATAATTAGCCCTTCTTTGCTTCCTTTTCCTTTGTCTTTTCTAACCAGAAGCAATGAACAGCGCAGGCGTGTTGTTTGTAATTTTTATGAATGGTACCCATATTATGCCCCTGTGGATCTAAAATAGCACACTTTTCTTTATCCAGGTCCTTTGTGTTGATTACATTCACTCCTTCGTTATTGTAATAGAACCCGTTCTTTTTTGCTACACCTAATTTTACCCCATTGGCAGCAATTACATTTCCATCCTTATCAATAAAATATAATTCCTTCCCTACGTTGTCTCTAACAACATTGTTTTTATCAATAAACCCCAGTTTAGTTCCCTTCTGATCGTAAATTCCTCCCTTTTTATTAATATTAATTTTTTGAGACTCATCCTGTTTTGTTTGAGCCAACGCACCAACAGTAACACCCATTGTCATTGTTAGTATAAATAGTAAGAAGCACAGCTTTTTCATGATTTTAATTTTTTAGTTAATACAAATTTCCGGCTATAAAATCAGATCAAGCATGAGCGCCAGCAGTTTAAAAAATGATTGTTATCACCAAATTGAATGTGGTCGCCCAGTAGACCCGATGCGAGGTACAAATCAGTGGAATAGCCATATAGGTCAGTAAGAAATAATGAATCAGGCGCTAATTAGTTCTATATCTTTTTGAATTTAATTCTGTTATCCTGCTCCCACACACAAAGTATTTTGTTACCCTGTAATACGGTTGATTTCAAGAAGCCGCCGTTCCCAACAACCACTTCATTTTTGTTTTTAAGCGTAATTAATTTAACTGTGTCGCTATTCTCAAAGGTAAGTACCGTATTAGGACCGGTTCCTGAAATATTGGCGTTCCTTCCTTTGGCAATATAGGCCTCAGGTTCGCCCGGTTGAGCATAGTACACCAATCCCCTGCGCTGCCAGGTTGTATGGATCATATTGGAACGGTCAATAACAATTCCGCCGCCATCCATAGGGCAGCCGTTAAGCTTCCAGGTATCGATTCCCAACTTTTGCGCTCCTGAAAATGATTTGCCGGCATCCAAAGATTTTATTAGGTATAGATCTCTTGATCCATTCAAATTATTTCTGAACATGATGGCTACGGTGGACCTTTGTACCGCAATATTGGGTTTACAGCATTCGCAGACATGCCCATCCGGTGAGCGATAAGCTAAACTGTTTTTTGACCAGTTTACCGCCTTATCGGCTAAAGGAGCGAAATATATTTGATTACTACCACCTGTTCTTGTATCCAGCCAAACAGCATAGAAATTATCTTTTCTATCTGATGCCAGGCCCATTAATCCTTCAGGGGCCGAACCTTTAAGATCATTAATAACGCCCATGTTCCTCCACTCGTTGGATAATTGATTAAGTCTGAACCAATGGATGGTTCCGGCTTTATCCATAGCTGTAATGATCGAAAAGTGCTCAGAACTTGCTATCTGCGGGCCACGCGACATACCTAAATGCATTTCAGGCACTTTCGCCACTAAGACAGGTTTGGTAAATGTGCCCCCCTGATCATTCGATGTGGCACAAAATATTTCATCTTTAAGACCAAATACAACTCTGACCACCCCTTTATTATCCGTACTGATTTGTGGCTGCTGACCTTCGGAAATGATATCGGTTTTAACTCCCGACCAGGATGTCAAACACATAAAAATGATCGCGATTAAAATAGCAGAAAATGTTTTAGTCATTGGTTTATAAGTTTTGAACGATAAATAATTAAACCTGCTTTGTTGCTATCCGCTAAATATGACATTTAACAGAACCAGGTACAGGTAAATTTCCTTTACAAAGGTCTGTAATATTGGGCTTAAAAGTGTGTTAGGAATTGAAATAGTCAGCCTAACGGCAATTACTTGTGCCGGGTGACAATTTTCCAGGACTCAGGTAGGGGATATTTAGATTCATCCCCCTGAGTATAAACCAAAAACCCAGGCAGACCATCAGATAAGGCATTGTCCTATTTATACGCCTACGCAAAACCGGACGGACAAAACCAGCGCTAACGGTGGCAAGCAGCATTAACGGAAAAGTTCCGGCGCCGAACCAAAACATATATTGCGAGGCTGCTATTGGCGACGATGTATTTATAGCACCTACCAGCGCCAGGTAAACGAATCCGCAAGGTAAAAAGCCGTTAAGCAAGCCAACAACAAAATGCCCTGCCCGATGTTGAAGCGCATAATTTAATAGTCGGTTAACAGGTGATAACAGGTTTGAAAGTGGTTTATTATTATTAAAACGTACCTTAAAAAGCCTTGAAAAGCCTGCCATAATAATAAGCAAGCCGCTTGCCAGGCTAACACCTTGCTGCAAACCGGATAACCACAGCTGTTTACCAATAAACCCGATGAGCAAGCCTAAAAATGAATAGGTTACGATGCGGCCGATATTATACATCGTTTTATCTGCTACAATCAACAGCCATTTACTTTGTAGAGACGGAACTGCAAAGGCCAAAGGCCCGCACATGCCTATACAATGCACACTGCCAAATAACCCGATAAAAAATGCAATCTCGTTATTACTCATTTGATGTAAACTTCCTTTTGGTATAAATATGCTTTATGATCACTTATCCACTCAAATTCCAATTGCCATTTACCCGGAGCAAAAGGTTCGAGCAAAAAGACCGCTTCATTACTGTTATCGCTATCAATAGCATAAACCTTATCTGATGCTGTGCTGGATGGCCTCATAAATTTGACCGTACCTTTTGCCGGTTTTGCAAAAGTGAATTTGATCTGGCCGCCTGCAATTTGTATTTTTGGCTGTGCATGATCTTTTACCACCTGTTGCTCGCGGTTATAATCATAATCAAAGTTTAAACCCTTTTCATAATATTGATGATCAAAATCATCAGTTGGCGATAAAACCATATAAACGCCCATCCCCACAATAAAGAGTACAAAAATGGCCATGCCTGCAATAATTCCTTTTCCCCAGTTCATTGTTTAATCATTTATAGGTCCGACGAAAGTGGTGCTAATTGTTTGTATGATTTTATGGTTCGAGATCAATTGTAATCTGACATCTGTTTTTGCCGAGTGTATTCTGGAAGCCGGCATTACAACAAAAAACACGGTTTTTATTGAACCACCATAAGCAATATTTACTGGTGCCTGTATATATTTTATTTTAACTGCGGGATCTTCCGGAATCAAGGTAATTGACTGGCTTTTATTTGTTTTATTAATGATCTCGGCATTATAGATATTGCTGATCTTACCACCTGGCTGTTCCTGGTAAAGTAAACCCGCGGTACGCATCACCGTTATATCCATATCGCTACGACTGAAAATAAAATAGCATAATACGCCTATCAGCACCGTTATCACCGCGCTATAAGCCATCATCCTGCCTGTAAATGAGGGCTTTTCTTTGGCATGAATCATATTTTCAGAAAAAAAGCCAATAAGGTTATGCGGTTTGTGAATCTTGTCCATAACCTCATTGCAGACGTCGATGCAAGCTGTACAGTTAATACATTCTAACTGCGTTCCCTTGCGTATGTCTATCCCTGTCGGACAGACATCTACACATAATCCACAATCAACACAATCGCCCTTAATATTTTGTAGAAGATCAGCCTTTCTGTCTAATTTGCCACGAGGCTCCCCTCTTACATCGTCGTAAGCAACTACAAGGGTGTGCTGATCTATCATTACACCCTGCAAACGGCCATAAGGACAAAACAAGGTACAGACCTGTTCGCGCACCCGGCTATAAACGGTGTAAAACACCCCAGTAAAGACCCATATACTGGCAAAGCCAATAAGGTGCGCGGTTACAGGTTCTGTAATAATTTTGATCAAACTTTCACTCCCGATAATGTAAGCCAGAAAAGTGTTTGCAATTAAAAATGAAAAGGCTATAAATATGACGTGCTTAGCCGATTTCTTAATTATTTTCTCTTTATCCCATGGCGCTGCATCGAGCTTTTTGCGCTTTTTGGCATCTCCCTCTATCCAAACTTCTATTTTCCGAAAAACCATTTCCATAAAGATGGTCTGCGGGCAAATCCATCCACAAAATATCCGGCCGAAAGCAATTGTAAATAAAACAATGCAAACCAGGAATACCAGCGACGCCAGCATGAACAGGAAAATATCCTGGGGCCAAAACACCTGACCCAGCAATACAAATTGCCGGTCAACTACATTGAGCAATAGCACCGGTTGCCCGTTTATTCGCATAAATGGCGTCGAAAAAAATAAGATAAGGTAAAAATAGCTTATCCAGCTTCTCCATTTATAGTATGGTCCTTTACGGATCAGCGGATATAACCACTGCCGCTTTCCACTTTCCTTTTCCGCCACCAATCCGTCCATATTTATTTTTATTTAACCAGAGCAGACACCAATTCTTTTTTAACCTGCTTACCGTCGTCATCAGTTTCCTTTGTACCCTGGGGCTCCTTAGGATTAGGTGGGTTGGTGCCATGCAATGATTTTACATAATTAGCTACATCTGATATTTGCTTTGGCGACAATTGTTTTTCCCAGGTGGGCATGCCCTTTGCCGCAACACCATATTTAATGGTTTTAAACAGATCATTGATCTTACCACCATGCAGCCAGTAATCGTCTGTGAGATTTGGGCCGACACTGCCTTGTGCATGTTCACCATGACAAGGTGAACACGTTTGTTTAAAAATAGCCTGACCGGAGGCTAACACAGCCGGGTCATTAACCAATTTCACCGTATTCTCATCCACCCGATTAGCCGCTTTACTCAGAAATTCTTTTTTTGCGATTGCAGCCTGGGCAACTTCCGTGTTATACTCAGCATATTGCAATTGCCCTACGCCAAATACATGGTATATAAGCAGGTAAGCTACTGCAAAAACTATTGTAGAATAAAACAAATACATAAACCAGGCCGGTGTAGGGTTATCAAGTTCCTGTATGCCATCATATTCGTGCTCAATCAATAGATCTTTTTCTTCCGACAAAGGCCTTAAGGAAAGCAGTTTATTCCACACCTCTCCCTTTGGCTTCTTTTCCTTTTTAGCCGGTTTTAACTCAGCGATAATTTGTTCTTCGGTTTGGCCTTCATATTTTAGAATTATGCGCGTTAGTACCTTGAAAGTACGTAACAACACCAGCATAACTACAATGAATAACACCAATGCGAATACTATGGCACCATAACCAATATAATTTTGCACATCGGCTGTAAGTAAAGAATGATCGTCTAAAGAAGGATCATTCGCTGCAGAGGCAGGCTGAATGAGAAAGGCTAATGCCAGAAATAAAATTGCGCGCAGATATCTCATGACTCAAAAGATTTAGATGAATTTGTTGTACTATCTTCCAAAGGCAGGTCGCTCATGTAATCAACATGGCTTTTTCTAAGCCTGATCAGGAGTACCGTTACCACAATAAAGAATATGAGAAATATCCCGAGTGAGGAAATAAGGTAAACCTGGTTACCTGAAATGTTTTCTGTAAACTGCTTAAACATGACTATAATTAATTATTGTTAGCTGTTTTGTTTGCTTTAATATCTGTTCCAAGTCGTTGCAGGTAAGCAATTATTGCAATTACCTCTTTATTGTTTTTAACCTTAATGTGGTCTTTGGCCAAATTATCTGCAATGCCCTGTGCCTGTTTATCCAGATCCTTATTGGCGATTTTTTCATATCCAGGTGCATAAGGAACGCCTAAAGTGCGCATGGCGTTGATCTTGGCAACGGTGGTTGTTGTATCCAACGTCTGGGTTAATAACCAATCGTAATTTGGCATAATGCTACCCGGCGACATCAAACGCGGGTCCATCATGTGATTATAATGCCACGAATTCCCATACTTACCACCTATCCTTGCCAGGTCGGGCCCGGTGCGTTTTGAACCCCATAGGAATGGATGGTCATAAACAAACTCCCCGGCTTTGCTGTACTCGCCGTACCGTTCAGTTTCTGACCGGAACGGTCTTACTGTTTGTGAATGGCAGTTAGAACAGCCCTCCCTGATATAAAGATCGCGCCCCTGCAGTTCCAACGGTGTATATGGTTTTACGCTGGCTATAGTTGGGATATTTGAAGATATAGTTAATGTAGGCATCAGCTCCACAAAACTTCCAACCAATATCACCAGTAATGCCAGCATCATAAATTGGATAGGTTTACGCTCAAGCATTCTGTGCCAGGTACTATCCCTGGCTATTGTGTGAACTGGCTCTAATGGCATAGCCTGGGCTGCTTCATTGGCTACCAATTTACCTTGCAATGCGGTACGGGTAAGGTTATAAGCCATCACAATTACACCTAATAAATACATTGAGCCACCAATTGAACGTACTACGTGCATTGGAATAATGCGCAACGTAGTTTCCAAAAAATTAGGATATTTCAGCATGCCTTCCGCTGTAAATTCTTTAAGCATGAGGCTTTGCGTAAACCCGGCCCAGTACATAGGTACTACATAAAATAGAATACCGAGTGTGCCAATCCAAAAATGGAATGAGGCCAGTTTCTTTGAGAATAGTTCTGTTTTATATATGCGGGGTATCAGCCAATATAATATAGCAAAAGTGAGGAAGCCATTCCAACCTAATGCGCCAGTGTGAACGTGCGCAATAATCCAATCACTAAAGTGTGCTATTGCATTAATTTGCTTTAATGATAACATTGGACCCTCAAAAGTGGCCATACCATAGGCGGTCAAACCAACCACCATAAATTTCAATACAACATCATCACGTACCTTATCCCAGGCTCCGCGCAAGGTTAATAAGCCGTTGATCATTCCACCCCAACTTGGTGCGATAAGCATAATGGAAAATGCAACGCCCAGGGATTGAGCCCAACCAGGTAAGGTGCTGTACAGTAAATGGTGAGGGCCCGCCCATATGTAAAGAAATATCAGCGCCCAAAAGTGTAGTATGCTTAATTTATACGAATAGATCGGACGGTTGGCCATCTTTGGCAGGAAGTAATACATCATGCCCAGGTAGGGTGTTGTCAGAAAGAATGCTACAGCATTATGACCATACCACCACTGTACCAACGCATCCTGTACACCGGCAAAAACCATATAGCTTTTCCAGAAAGTTACCGGTAACTCTATTGAGTTAACAATGTGCAATACGGCGATAGTTACAAAGGTGGCGATGTAAAACCAAATGGCAACATACAAGTGCCTTTCACGGCGCTTGAAAATGGTGCCGAACATATTGATACCAAAAATCACCCAAATGATGGTGATAGCGATATCAATAGGCCATTCCAATTCTGCATATTCATGTGAAGTGGTTAAACCAAGCGGCAAGGTGATCACTGCGGAAACAATAATGAGTTGCCACCCCCAGAAATGGATATTGCTTAGCAGGTCGCTAAACATCCTTGCTTTGAGCAGACGCTGCAGGGAATAGTAGACTCCCATAAAAATAGCGTTGCCCACAAATGCAAAAATCACCGCATTAGTGTGTAGTGGCCTTACCCGGCCAAAGGAGGTATACTGATTGCCCATGTTCATCGCCGGATGATACAATTGTATGGCGATGATAAGGCCTACGGTCATACCGATAATCCCCCAAACAACGGTTGCTATACCAAAGTTCCGGACGATCTTGTTGTCATAATAAAATTTTTCGGGCTGCATAAATGTGTCTCTAATTATGGTTGTAAAATTATGTCTGCTAATTAAGTTACAGAATGATGACAGTTTGCTGAAAAAGTGATCGGAATCATTTTTCCTTGGTTATTTCTTCCTCGTCCTCAAGCAGGATACGCATCGATGGCGTGTGAAGATCATCATTCTGCCCGCTGCTCTGAGCCCAAAAAAAGGCTATTAAAAAACCGACAGCCATCAAAAGGCTGCATCCGATCAGGAAATAAATTATGCTCATATCAATTTTCTTTTTTTAGCAATTAAATGGGTAGCAACAGTAGTAAATGAAATTATGGTCACGGTGCTTAAAGGCATCAGTATAGCTGCTATAAGCGGTGACAAGTTTCCGGTGACAGCGTAGCTGAGCCCCACCAGGTTATAAGTAAGAGAAATAAGAAATGAAAAGTGGATGATTTTGACGGTGTCTTTTGAAAAACGAAGAAACGCAGGCAACTTATCAAATGATCTCCCATCCAAAATAGCATCACTTCCCGGTGAAAAATTATTTACATTATCTGTAATGGCCACACCAAGGTCACTTTGTTTCAACGCGCCGGAGTCATTTAGCCCATCGCCTATCATCATCACCTTCTCTCCTTTTTGCTGTAACAATTCAATAAAATCAAGTTTGTCCTGTGGAGACTGCTTAAAGTGCATTTTATTCATATTCTTGAAAAAATGAATTAGTTCACGCCGTTCATGGTCCATGTCACCCGAAAGCAAATGCAGATTGTAAGAAGTATCAAGCGCAGTGATCTTTTCAATCCCTTCCCGGTAATGATGCGCAAAAGCAAAATAGCCAAGATAAATTTCATCGATCACGATATGTACGCGTGTAGAGTGCAACGCTTCTTCGTGATGATTAAAAACAAATACAGCACTGCCAATGCGCAGTTGGTGCCCATTAATGGACGCCATTATACCTTTGCCTGCCACTTCAGAGTACTCGTCTACATTAAGGCGCTTCTTAACGCCGAGGTAATGGTAGATCACCCTTGATAACGGATGGCTGGAATTGATACAGGCGCTGTATATTAACTGCTTTTGTTCCACTGTAAGATCAGCCTCAAGTTTTATGCTGCTATTGTCGCCAGTTGTTATTGTTCCTGTTTTGTCCAGTACTATTGTATCAATCCTGGCCAGCTGTTCCACTACAGCGGTGTTTTTTAAATAAAACAGGTTCTTATCGAAAATGCTTAGTGCCGCCGACATGGTAAATGGTGTACTTAATGCCAGGGCGCAGGGGCAAGCGACTATCAGCACAGCGGTAAAGGCTGCAAATCCTCTTTTATAATCCGACCCTAACCAAAAAATCAATGAGCTGAAGGCTATTGCCAATAAAACAATCGTAAAATATTTACTTACTTTTTCATTAAATGTTTGCATCCGGTTATCCTGCTTGCGGGTAAAAGCTTCATTATTCCACAACTGGGTTAAATAACTTTGGGACACTTTCTTAACCACTTCAAGTTCTATTGCTTCGCCGGTCTGGCGGCCGCCTGCATAAATAATCTCTCCTAACGTTTTACCGACCGGAATAGCTTCCCCGGTAACAAAGCTAAAGTCAATTACAGCATCACCCTTCAACAGGATTGCGTCAGCTGGTATGATCTCATTGTGGCGGACAACTATGCGATGGTTGGGCAATAATTGGGAAAGGGGTATTGGTCGCTCAACATCATCTTCAATAATGTGTACCGCAACCGGGAAAAAAGAACGGTAATCACGCTCGAACGAAATGTGGTGATAGGTTTTTTTCTGCACAAACTTGCCTACCAATAAAAAAAAGACAAGCCCGCATAGCGTATCTGCAAACCCGGCTCCGCTTTTTGTCAGTATTTCTGCAATTGTACGCGCAAATAATACCGCTATGCCTAATGCCAAAGGAAAGTCAATATTCAGTACTTTATTACGAAGATTTTGCCAGGCGGAAACAAAATAGCCACGGCCGCTGTAAAACACAACAGGCAGGCAAAACAAAATATTAACCAATCCAAAGAAGTGTTTAAAAGATTGCTCAAATGCTGTTATTCCTAAATATTCAGGAAAACTTAACAGCATAACATTTCCAAAACAAAAACCAGCAACAGCGATCTTTTGCACCAGGTTATCCTTTGTAGTGGAATTTTGCTTTTTAATAATATCCTGCAAACTGATCAAAGGTTCATAACCGATATCATACAATAGTTCAACCAACTGCCTTAAGCTTAATCTTTGATGGTCGAATCGTATGTTTAATTGTTTCTTCAAAAAATCGACCCTGCAATAATGTATTGCCGGATTAATTTTATTCAATTGTTCAAGCAGCCAAAGGCAGGAACTGCAATGAATCTGCGGAATATAAAAAGTAACAATAGTGACCTGCTGATCAGTATAATCAATCAGATCATTTACTATAGAAGATTCACTTAAATAATCAAAAAGTTTATCCGTACGTGTACGGGTTGCACCAGGATGGTCATTATAATTATAATAACTGCAAAGTTTGTTTGCCGACAGTATCTCGTAAACACTCTTGCAGCCGTGACAACAAAAGTGTTTATCCCCGATGATAAATTCTCTGGTTAAACAATCATCTCCGCAGTGGTAACACACTGTCTTTTCGATAGTATATCTTTCGTTCATTCTAAATTATCCTAAAGCTCCAAAGCTGCCATGTTCTGTCTGCATAAAGAATGATAACAAATAGGTAAATATGTGACCTGCGTCAGTTTTTCAGGTAAGTTTTATTTTTTTGACGATTTAGTCCAGTGCCTTTATTTTCAAATGGAAAACCACATTAAGCTTATCATTTGTTTTTTACATACCGCCTAACGTCTTGGTTGGTTTAAGGTTATCATAGAACCCGGCTCGTTTATAATTGCATCATGGCCAGGTGACGATTTACAATTTCTCCGCAATTTTAAACCAAGTGGTATTGCATCTAAAAGAATTACAATCACGATGGTTATAATGGTCGAAATTCGTTTTCTAATTTTTCATCGTCATTTTGCGTTTAATTTATACCCAAAGGCGTGCTTAGTTTCATAAGGCGTTCGTGACGATGGTTAAGCTTAAAAATGATTTATATCATTGTTTAGGCAGATATTTAATTTGACCTTAGCATATGAAATTTAATGCACTATGGAAACAACGCTTGTTTTAAACCGACCTTCCGAAATGGTGGAGGATTTAACTTTCCCTTTATGGATGACTGAAAAAGCGAATGAAGATACCTTTTTACTATTATATAGATCTAGCTTTATACCGAAAGGTATTAAAAACTCATACTATAAATACTATAAAGTATTTAAGAATGACACAGCCGTAAAGGAAGTCTTTACCAATGATTTTAGAATATTTCAACCAACTCTTCAGAAAATAAAAGCAGCAATTGGTTTTAGTCTAAGCATATATCCGGCTTTTTTACTGCCTGATGATAACTTGATGTTTTATGGATTTTTATCCCAGGTTAAAGCTATGGAGTTTGCCAAAGCTGGGGCATTAAGATATATATCAAAACTTATTGAGGATGGTGAAAAGAGTTACGATCTATTACTAAAATATCGTGAAACGCATTATGATGATCTGAATATCAATTTAACTGACAGAAATATCAAAATGATCGAAAAATCAAAAAGAGTTAGACCGGTCTTTATTCAGTCAATGAACTAATGATAAATAATCAGTAAAAATGTGATCTGCGTCAGTTTTTAAGGCTCGCACTAAAGCTAACTTTGGTATTTAGAATTGCAAGCTATAGCAAATCCATTATCTTATAACTTTACAATGAGTCATACATTTCATATTCCCGTATTAGGATTAGGTTTTTCCGTTGATACACCACTTAAAGTCGCCCGCTATGGTATTTCATCTGTTATTTCTATAGTTGATGATGAACTGATCGAAAGGATTCGCAAGTTTCATTCAGAAAAAAACAATGAAACGTTTATACCTATAGAAAAATCAGCGCCAGACAGTCGCGCCCGGCGGATAACCGCTTATCTTAACCTGGCGAACAGGACAGTTAATCGGCAATTTGAAAACCTAAAAAATGAGTCTTTTGAGGCTGGAAGCGACATCTGCCGTTATTTTGATTTGTTACCGGAATCATCGCAATTAAAGCAAGGTTATGACCTGATGATGGAGTATCCGGATGTTGAGCGGAAATATATTTTTGAGGAAATTTTGCGCAAGAGTATGACCAAAGGGTCGATTGACGTCAACATCATGTCGAAGGTGGATAAGATGAATTTTAATGCTCAAGGTGAGTTTACCGGCGAAGAAAATACTGACGCGATGGCTGCCCTGCGAGGGTTTGCAGAAAGCTCCTTAGAATCGTCCGTTATTCTATCAGCTGGCATGAGTCCAAGGTTGTACAGCTACCTGGAAACTTTTAATGACTTTTTCCCTGATAACAACGGGAGATTAAGAAAAAAGATCATTCTGAAAGTAAGTGATTTTCGTTCGGCTTATATACAAGCAAAATTTCTGGCTAAAAAAGGCCTATGGGTCTCAGAATTCAGGGTAGAATCCGGATTGAATTGCGGTGGACATGCTTTTGCAACAGAAGGATATTTATTGGGTCCGATACTGGAAGAATTTAAGCTTAAAAGAAATGATATGGCCAATGAACTGGCAGAGATGTATCATTCAGCTTTAACTTTAAAAGGTAAAGAGACTCATTCTAAACCAACACAGCGTATAAGTGCGCAAGGTGGAATAGGCACAGCAGAAGAAAACAATTTCCTTTTAGAATACTATGAGCTTGATGCTACAGGCTGGGGTAGTCCTTTTTTACTGGTGCCCGAAGTGACCAATGTTGATGAAGGAACCTTAAAGCAATTAACCAATGCCGGCGAAAGTGATTTTTATCTGAGCGGCGCATCGCCATTAGGTATATTATTCAATAATTTCAAGAACAGCACTATCGAAAAGCAACGGATCGAACGCATAGAGAAAGGACGGCCCGGAAGTCCATGTGTAAAAAAATATTTGGTCAGCAATACTGAATTTACCGAACAACCTATTTGTACGGCTTCAAGGGAATATCAAAACTTAAAAATAAAGCAATTGCTGTCATTAAACCTGCCCCAGGAGGAATACCAGGAGCTGGAAAATGCTGTAACAGAAAAAACATGCCTTTGCGAAGGATTGTGCTCATCCGTTTATCTCAAATATAAAATCAACAAGCCCAAAGAAAATA
>JANYAB010000552.1 GCA_025355225.1 Bacteroidota bacterium | reverse complement strand
CCTGTTTTTTTACCTGGTGACTTGTTTGTTTTTCAGGATAAAATAATTTCCGTTGTGGTTTTTATTCTGCTATATTTATTGAGTAGTTGCTTTTTAATAAAATCGCCCGGAAACATTAACCTAAATATCATGTTTATTAACTATTAATAATAACCAGGATGGATTTAGAATATATTGAAATACGAGATAATTTAGTAAGTTAAAAGAATAGTACCGCAGGTTAAAGCCCGGTGAACAAAGCATAACCGTTTGTCGGTTAAAAATATATTTAAAAAAATTGCACAGGCAAGTGCATCATTCATTTTCGATCAAAAAATTTACGTTAACAGCCGTTTCTTTGCCTATAATGATTGATAATCCATCTAATAATTTACCGGAAGGCCTATTCAAGGTACTGTTTGAGAAATCGCCCGGCTCTATATTGGTTAAAGCTGATCCGCCTCGTTTTACCATACTTGCTGTTAGTGACGCCTATTTAGAGATAACCTCGGTAAATAGGGAGGACATATTAGGCAAAGGGTTTTTTGAGGTATTCCCTGATACCAATGATGATCCTGACGATGCCAATACTGCCCGCAAAGTATTTACTAAAGTTATTGAAACCAATGAGAAAATAGATGTACCAGTGTACAGATATGATCTGTTTGATCCCAAAACCAAAAGCAGGAACCCACATTATTGGTCATGTTCAAACACTCCAATCTTCGATGCAAATAACAATGTGGCCTATATTTTAAACACGGTTGTTGATATTTCAGGAGAAGTAAAAGCTAAGGAAGTAGCTATTGAAAGTGAAAACCGCTTGCTGCTTGCCGCAGACGCAACCGGCCTGGCAATATGGGATCTTGATATTCCGGAAATAAGGTTTACCTATTCGCCCCAACTTACCGGTATTTTTGGTCATCCTGTTGAAACAAATCTCACACTTGGTGAAATTAGCGGTCAGGTATATCCCGAGGATATGCAGAACATCGTAAGGAAGGCATATTTCGAATCATTGGTATCCGGATATTTTGGGTACGAGGTGCGCATTTTCTGGCCCGATCGGTCACTTCATTGGGTACGCGTTATGGGCAAAATTCTGTTTAATCCAAAGAAGGAACCTGTACGAATGTTGGGTACACTTGTTGATATAACAGAAAGCAAAAGGGACGAGATCAGGAAGAATGATTTTATTGCCATGGCCAGTCATGAATTAAAAACGCCGCTTACTTCACTCAAAGCTTATATACAGTTACTTGCGGCTAAGCTTGCCGGATCATCTGACCCTTTTATTGGCAACGCGCTTTCAAAAGCAAATAACCAGGTAAATAAGATGACAGCGCTTATACACAGTTTCCTTGATCTTTCTAAACTGGAACCAGGTAAACTTCAGCTTAAAAGGCAAGTTTTTGATATCAATAAATTGATTGAAGAAACCGTTGCCGAAAGCCGGGTATTATCGAATACGCATATTATTCGATTTGTGCCTGGAAAGGTAATGAACGTAAATGCTGACCGGGAAAAGATAAGCCAGGTGATCGGCAATTTCATAAGCAATGGCATAAAATATTCCTACAAAGGCAGTACAATAACCATACATACCGATGCACTTGACGACAGTATACAGGTTGCAGTAAAAGACGAAGGGATAGGCATAAAATTAAAAGATCACGAAAAGATATTTCAGCGGTTTTACCGCGCAGATGAGGATGATATCAAGAATATTTCCGGTTTCGGAATAGGGCTTTACCTATCAAGCGAGATCATACAACGCCACAAGGGAAAAGTATGGGTAAAAAGTGCGGAAGGAAAGGGTTCAACTTTTTATTTTAGTTTGCCATTGAGCTAGTCTGAATCAGAATACCCCGACTCTTGACAGGCATTCTTTTAATTCTAAAATCCAGTAAATTCTGATTCAGACATTATAAACTTAAAAAGTATTCTGTAAAGCCTGTGAAGCTGTCAAACTTCATATCATGGTCGTCGGTTGCACCAAACCCATAACTCACAAACACGAAGGGAATACCAGCAAGCCTGCTTTGCTCCCCGTCACCTTCGGTATCACCAACATATATGGGGTCTTTCAGATCATAGCGATCTATTAGCAGCTTAATATTGTGGTGCTTGGGCATAAAGTTGGTGCCATAAGCTATTTCATCAATAATATGCTCATTTATACCGGCCCAGTCCATAAACAGCCTGATGATCCCTTTGGCGCAGTTGCTTACAATAAAAAGCCGGTATTTCTCTGCTAATTCTTTTAAGCCATCTTTAACGCCATCGTATAATATGCCTCCGTTTTGCGGCAGCAGTTCTTTTCTTATCTCAGTTACCTTTGCATAAATACTTTGACGGGTCTCTTCATCGTACCCCGGCATTATCGCTTCCAATACTTTTTTGCCCTCCCAGCCAACCATTTTCGCCAGTTCATCCCGCGGCATTGTTCTATCGATACCCAACTGTTTAAAAACAAAATTCCACGAGCCGGCGTAAGTGTCAACAGCATCCCAAAGAGTGCCATCCATGTCAAATATTATACTGTCAGGTTTTTGCATATTTTATTGTAATCTGTGTTACCCGCTTGTAAAGATGAAAAATTAATTGCGCTTACTTTTTAATAATTTTCCATTAATTTTTCGTGATGATATTGCAAATTTCCCTTTGATAAGGTTTAGGTCGACCTGAATTAGCGAGTAAGACAGGTTACAAAACCCTGCCAGCCCGGCGGGGTTTTATGTATATTTGCGTCAAAATAATCTTCCAGAGTAGAAATATACCTCTCGAATAGTAATCCAATCCAAAGATGACAGCAAGTGATATCAAAACCGCAGACAAACCATTACCCGAGTTTAAGGCAGCATTACATGCAAAATGCCCTAAATGCCGCAAGGGCAATATGTTTGCTAATAGTATGTATGGCTTTAGCGGGCAAAAAATGCATACCTATTGTCCATACTGCAACTTCCAGTTCGAGATGGAACCGGGATATTTCTATGTGGCTATGTTTGTAAGCTACGGGATGAATGTTATTGAAATGGTAACATTCGCAGTAGGTACATTTTTGTTAACAGGCTCCGAGTCGCCCTGGTTATATGTAGGTATATTGTTAGCGGTGACCCTTATATTATCGCCGTTCAACTACCGCTATTCACGAGTAATGTTATTGTATTGGTTAACCCCAAATTTGCATTTTGATCCTGAACGGGCAAAAAAGCCCTATAATGAGTAATCTCAAAAAAACATGGCTAAAGAAGACACTAATATCGAACACTGAATTTTGAATATCGAACGTCGAAGTTTTTACTTCATCATTCACAATTCGGTATTCAGTGTTCGATATTCAATCCTTACTTATTGCGGTTTCCCCATCAGCGATGCAAATTTGCCTTCGTAACCTTTTAGCTGAGCCTGCAGTTTAGTGGACAGGGCAGTTTGATTGTTTTCTTTTGCCAGTTCTGTTATGCCGTTCAATAATGATAAACCGATTTGAACTGTACGCCCGTCTACGCTTTCTGCATCTTTCTGAAGCAGGCTGTAATTATAATCCAGCTGATCAGTAATATAATTATCAATGCTGTTTGCAAACTTATTTGCGTATCCTTTATCGTTCAGTGTATACCCTGTTGCCACCAGGTAATACTTATTCCTGGCAACTTCAATGGAAGGATAGATATCGGGCATTTCCTGGTCATATTTGTAAAGTACCTTAAGCGCTAAAGCTCTGCGCTCCTCCGGCGTTTTATTAATATGATTATCATTAAGCAGGTTTTGCGTCAGATCCAACACAGTTGAAAGGATAACCGGGTAAAACATATTCATTGACTCAGGGTCCAGGTACTTCGCGGTTTTAAAGTTTCCCCATTTAAATTTATTCATGATGTTATCATACATCACCAGGCTATTTGTTTTGCCTAACTGGTCCCTTGAAGCAGTATCCTGTTTAAAAGGTATCAGGTGATAAGTAAACCCTTCTTTGTATAAGAAAGGCTGCAGACCCATCATGTTTTCCTGCCCTACAGTAATCGTAAAGCATATGGGTCTTTTCCATTGATTGTGGGCAAGTATATCAATAAAGGCAAGGTTATCTTTAGTGACAAAATTTGAGGTATACTTCCATTTCATGGTATCTGTCAACCTGCTTGCCTGGTCTGCAGAGACTACGCCATTTTTAACTACCTCATTTGGATTAATGGTTAGTTTAAAGC
>JANYAB010000537.1 GCA_025355225.1 Bacteroidota bacterium | reverse complement strand
TATTTTGATGGCCCACACCCTAAAAAACGAATTTCCGAATCATTACAAAAGATTAAATCCATTGATGTAAGCATTTATGATATAATGTTAAAAGCACAAGGAAAGGTATTGAAGAATAAAGAATGATCCAGGAATTTATCTTAATCAAAAATCAAACCTACAATCTCACCCCTCTCAAAAATTCCAAAATACCCATTCGTTTTTTACCTTCCATCTGAATATCTGTCAGATGGATAAAACCGTTGCGTGTAGAAACCTTCAAATAGGTTTTGTTGTCCGAAAAAAACTCTCCTGGTTGCTCCTCAGTTTCAACTATTTCGCATTCAGCGCCAAATACTTTTAATATTTTGTCCTGCAGAATAGTGAATGCGGTGGGATAGGGACTCAATCCTCTTATTAAATTATAAACATTTTCTACCGGTTGATCCCAATTAATTTTACAATCCTCTTTAAAAATCTTGGGTGCTTGTTTTAGTTCAACCCCGGCAGCTAATTCTGCTTGCGGATGTTCGCTATACCTCCCGCTTTCAACACCCTTAACTGTTTTTACGAGCAAACCAGCGCCTTTGTACATTAAGCGGTCGTGCAGTTCGCCGGCAGTTTCATGCCCAGTTAGGGTAACTTTTTCCGTAAATAATATATCACCGGTATCAATTTCGTGTTTTAAAAAAAAGGTGGTCACACCGCTTTCTTTTTCACCGTTGATAAGAACCCAATTAATTGGCGCTGCGCCACGGTATTGGGGTAACAACGAAGCATGGAGGTTGATGGTTCCTCTCGGAGGCATGTTCCAAACAACGTCGGGAAGCATCCTAAATGCTACAACCACCTGGAGGTCTGCCTGTAGCGCCTGTAGTTCAGCAATAAAATTTTCGTCCTTTAGTTTTTCAGGCTGAAGTACTTTAAGGCCGTGGGCCACAGCATATTGTTTAACTGCGCTTTCGTTTACTTTTTGGCCCCTCCCGGCCGGTTTATCGGGTGCTGTAACTACACCAACAATTTCGCTGCCAGCCTCTATTAAAGCGTCTAACGAAATTACTGCAAACTCGGGCGTACCCATAAAAACAATTCTCATATGCGGTAAAGTGTCTTTAAATTTTGAAGCTTATATTAGGTTCAGTGTAAAATCACCAAAATTGATACAAGCCTGCTAATTATATAATAAATATTTTTTACGCATCTCCTTGTAACCGGTTAATGCAGGCTGCCAGCCTTTTCTTATTTCGTCTTCGCTTTTTCCTGCTTCAATCTGTTTCCGCAGTTGCTCTGACCCGGCCAGTTTAGCAAAATAGGCATTAAAAAAATGCGTCTTGTCCGGAAACTCATTATATAATTTTATCAGCCACAATATATTGATTTTTCTGCTATTTCTGAAGTTGCTGACATCATAATTCCTCAGATCCAATCCGTAACAAACCTGGCCTTTCTGCGGGGGATCTTCACTCATGCCCGGAATACTTACAGGGGTAAAGGAAAAGCTAAACTTGTTTTTTAATGAGGGATGGCCTAATACCTGGAATGGGAACAGCGTACCCCTGCCCAGGCTAACCACTGTGCCTTCAAACAGACATAAACTGGGGTAAAGTATTACTGACTGCGCAGTATTAAGATTAGGCGAGGGGTTTATAGGTAATCTATAAGGTAATGCATGACCGTAACCAGCCATTTTAATGATCTTTAATCTGCATTGTACATGGTTTTTCAGCCAGCCTTCGCCATTGATCATCATTGCATATTCTGCGATGGTTAAACCATGTACAATCGGTATTGGATCCAGGCCCACAAATGAACGATAAGTTGTATCCAGTACGGGGCCGTCTACATAAAAACCGTTTGGATTTGGCCGATCCAGTATCATTAATTCTACATTGTTTTCCGCGCATGCCTCCATTACATAATGCAAGGTCGACAGGTAAGTATAAAAGCGCGTTCCCACATCCTGTATGTCAAATATCAACAAGTCAATGCCCCGTAGATCAGCCGGTGCAGGTTTATAATGTTTGCCATACAGCGATATCACAGGAATGCCTGTTTTTGGATCGACACTATCGTCCACACTGGCCCCGTTACTGGCTTGACCTCTGAAACCATGTTCCGGTCCGAATATTTTTGTGATATGGACGCCAGACCTTACCAAACTATCTATGCTTGATACCTGGTTTTTACCGATTACGGAGGTTTGGTTGACCACCATTCCGATATTTTTATTCCGAAGGTAATCTATATACAATTCGGTCCTGTCGGCGCCGGTAAATAGTTTTACATGTCCTTGAGGTGTTTTTTTATGACGACTATCTTTTACGAAAGTGTTCTTTTTAACATTGGTTGCCATTATGGTGCGTTGGCGGGCAACAACGGTCAGCAGGCTGATCAACAGCAAAAATATAAAGGCACCTGGTTTTTTCATCGGAATAAAATATAGCTTATTAAAACATGGATGGTGTCAAATCAATTCATCTGAAATCCGCATATTTGCGAAAGTACAAAAAATCAACCTGCATTGAGTTTTGCCTCCTTTATATCTGCCCGAATATCGTTTAAGTCAAATCGTACTTTTTCAAAACTGATCGTACGCATAGCAATTGTGGGTATTATGCTGGGTTTGGGCGTAATGATATTGTCGATCGCTGTCATCAGGGGTTTTAAACAGGAGATCAGGCAAAAGCTGCGCGGTTTTGCTGGTGATATTCAGATACTGAAATATGACAATAATAACTCAGATCAAAATTCACCCTTTCAAATCGACTACTCTTTTATAAACAAGATCAAAGCTAACCCATTGATTACTGATATTATGCCGATAGCTACCAAGCCTGGCATAATCAAAACAAGCAGTGAGATAGAAGGTGTTGTGATGAAAGGCGTTGATAAAAGTTACGAATGGTCGTTTTTTAAAAAGATACTGGTTGCCGGCAAGGTAATTGATTTTAGTGATTCCGTTGCCGCACAAAAACAGATCATGATCTCGAGTTATACAGCGAGCCGGTTAAGACTAAAAGTCGGCGATAAATTTTTGATGTATTTTGTGCAGGAGCCTTTAAAAAAACGCTCCTTTTATATCAGCGGTATTTTTAATGTTGGGGTTGAGGATATCGACAAAACTTTTGTTGTTGGCGATCTTTCGCTGATCAGGAGGGTAAATAATTGGAACCCGAATGAAATTGCCGGGTACGAGCTAATAGTTTCGGATTTTAGTCAATTGGAGCAGGCAAACGATTTTTTAAGTGATAAGATGCCCCTGAAATTAAAATCTTATATGGTCAGCGAATCGTATCCTGCCATTTTTGAATGGTTAAAACTGCTTGATGTAAATGCGCAGGTAATGCTAATACTTATGCTTATTGTAGCTACCATTAATATGATATCGGCTTTGCTGATCATCATTCTTGAGCGTACTTCAATGATCGGGATATTTAAAGCGATGGGGGCCGGCAATTGGATCATTCAGAAAATATTTCTTTACAACGCGTCGTACCTTATTAGTATTGGTTTGATACTGGGTAATTTATTTGGATTGGGAATATGCTTTTTTCAGTTTAAAACACATTTTTTTAAACTGGAGGAATCATCATACTATATGAAGTTTGTGCCTATACAAGTCGAGTGGACCGACATATTTCTTTTAAATACCGGAACACTAATAATTTGCTTGCTTGTACTTATTGTTCCATCTACCCTCGTAACCAAAATTTCGCCTGTAAAAGCCATTCGGTTTAAGTAAATCCCCGATTGACACGATTGCTGGATTTAGGGGATTAACGCGATGAATATTTGTGATTATCTATAATGACTAATTAAAAAAGTGTCAACTTTTTTCAGGGCGATACATATGCATTAATCCTAACAATCTAATAAATCATTAAATCGTGTCATTTTTTTGATTGCAGAAGATTGAATTTCAGGTTTAATCCCCCTGCCCCAAAGCGGATTTGTTGCGAGCCCAACCCCTCCAACGGGTATTTTAAGAAAGGTTCAATTATTAATCTGTTGCGCCCCAATGAATATCCGGTACCAAATGAAAAGTTTAGTGTTTTTGCAAAATAAAAGCCATTAAAACTATTGTGGGTAGATTGGGCTGGTACAGGTGCAGAATCTGCTGTCTGAAAGAGGGATGGATAATTGTAACTATAGTTATAGGTCTCGTTCACAAATGTTCCGGAGCTTAAACCAGCCAAAATGTAAGTGTCACTTTTTTGCGGATTAAATACATATTTAAGGTTCAAAGGAACATCCAGCCCGATAAGGCTGGCATTGTAATTTTTTATTGCCGGAGGTGGTGCCGCCAACGTGATTCTTGATGCGAACAGGTTAGTTGTAGCTATATTATTAGGCGCGGCGGTTACCTGGGGCTGGGTATTATAGTTATAGCTTAATGTATTTTGTGCGATAGAGAGACCTGTCGAGAGTTTGAGGTTATTGCCTAAATTAATATCAGATGTGAAACCGAGACCTAAATTTAATTGGTTACTGCTTCCTTTTGCATAATTAAAGTAGGTTGCAGCATAAACACCAAACCGGACTTTTCTATCATTGTTTTTCGATTTATCGGCACTTTTCGGATTTGTGTTGTCATCGTCAGAAAATGGCAGCTTATTGGTTTTGGTTACCTCTCTCTGCATATTGATCCCAGGCGCAGTTACAACTGCCATAGCTTGAACCGGGGATTTAGTATTGGTATCAATTTTCTTTTCGACGTCTGTTTTTGGAGTCAACGGAATTTTGTTTCTGATTTTTCCAGGGTTAACACTGGCTATATTTATAGAAGTATCACCAGCAGCAATGTTTTGTTTATTTGTCGGTAAAGAGGCAACAGGCTGTTTAGCAGCGTTATCCAGGGGATTTCTTCCAGCAGCATCCACCTGCCTTTTATTGCCTGCCAAAACTTGATCCGTTTGCGCTGTATTGCTCGCCAAAACCGGTTTTGACTTCCTGGAATTATCAGCTAAAGCTTGACCTGTATGCCCGGTATTGCCAGCCAAAGCCGGTTTTGACTTCTTTGAATTATTTGCAAAAGCCTGATCCATGTGCGCGGTATTATCTGCTAAAACGGGCTTTGCCTTTTTGGATTGATCTGCAAGAGTTTGATGTTGCAGATTTATTGCGGAGCTATCCTTTAAAACATTATTCCTTTTTGTTTCCGGGTTTTTGGATACTGAATTATTTGCGGGCTGTTTTTTGTTAATTACTAAATGTTGTTTGTTTTCCGGTGTATAATTAAACCACAGTATGCCAAGAGCCAGCAGCAATAAAGCAGCAGCCGAACCCAACCAAAGCCAAAAAACAGGGCGACGTTTTGCCTTCTCAGGAAATTTCTCCCTGAGCAATAGCCAGCCTTCGTCAGCTGAGGTGTCTTCAAGATTCTCAAACACCTCCCTGATGCGGTTCTTTATCTCATCATCCAACTGCTCATCCATGGCTTTGAGTTTCTGTTCGTATTATTTTTCTCAATTTTTCTTTGGCCCTGCTTAAGTAAACCCTTGATGAACTTGATGGGATGTTTAACATAATTGCAATCTCATCGTGATTATAGCCATCAATTTCATATAAATTAAAAATTGTAAGTTGAATAACAGGTAGCTCCTTCATCAGGTTTAATATGTCCTGCAAGTTCAAATTATCAATGGCGTTAGCATTGCCACTCACAGGAGCAGCATTATCCAATTCTATATTTAACTGGAATTTTAAGTCTTTGCGCCTCCTGTCAATAGCCGTATTTACTATAATGGTACGCAGCCATGCTTTGAAGGGTTTTTCGACATGGTAACTCCCTATCGAATTAAATACTTTTATAAAAGCATCGTTGACCACTTCCAAAGCATCATCCCTGTTCAGGCTATATCTCAAGCCAATACCCATAGCGTAGCCATAAAAGTGCTTATAAAGCAGTTCCTGGTATTTTAAGCTGCCTGATTTGCACTGCCTTATTAATTCCTCTTCGGCAATGCGTTGGGGTGGACGCATTAAATGTTATTAATTCAACCTATAATTTAATTATTTTAATTGTTCGTAGTCCTTACGATATAAACTGCAGGTTTGCTACAATTGAACAAAATATTTTTTAAAGAACGGATTATTTTTGAATATCCGGTGTTGTTTTAAAAGTATTAAATAAAAAAGCCGGTAATAATACCGGCCGATTTAATGCGATAGTGCTATTGTTAATTTGATTTGTTGAAAACATACCGATAGCTTAGCGAATCGCCAACGCCTTTAAGCATTTGGAGTGTGGTACCATTATAGGAATCCAGGTAATCGCCATCTAAATGCTTCTTGGCTGGGGTTCCGGTTGCAGGAAGCGTTTTGTCAGTAAATATGAGGTCGTCGGCTGGGCCTAATATGCATTTCCCAAAGCTCCCCGCATGCACGGTAGTAGTATCACCACCAACGGAAAAATTACCCTGGGCATCAAACGTTATAGTTATATCTGCTTTCAGTGAGTCAATTACTCCTGTCTTTGTAGCTATGTGATAATATTTGAATACTCCGGTAAAAGTGCCTACAGGAACAGTTACGGGCGGGATTACAACGGCTGCAGGTTTGCTTAAACATCCAGCAAAAAAGATCATCAATAATGGTAATAAGTATATAAAATTCCGTTTCATGAATTGTGTTTTTAATAATTACGTAACTTTCAGTGCAAACGTTACAAAGGTGAATTTATTTTATAATTTTTTTGCTTCGTCCCAAAATATATCCATTTCTGCCAGGCTCATATTGTGAAGTTGCCTGCCGTTTTCTTTCGCTTTGGTCTCCAGGTATTGAAAACGTTTAATAAACTTCCGGTTGGTTTTCTCGAGGGCGTCCTCTGGGTTAATATTTATAAAACGTGCATAGTTGATCAGAGAGAAAAGCAGATCGCCAAATTCACCCTCCGCTTTATCATGGTCAATAGACTTTTCATCCTCAACATTAAACTCGTCCTTAAATTCTTTCAGTTCTTCCTCAACCTTCGCCCATACCTGGCCTTTTTCTTCCCAGTCGAAACCTACCCCCCTCGCTTTTTCCTGTATGCGCGATGCTTTTACCAATGCCGGTAAGGAGGCCGGTACACCCCCTAAAACAGATTCATTGCCTTCTCTAAGTTTGATTTGCTCCCAGTTACGTTTCACATCGTTCTCGTCATTCACTTCAACATCACCATAGATATGCGGGTGCCTGTTGATCAGTTTATCGCAGATACTGTTCAATACGTCAGTGATATTAAAATCATTTGTTTCAGAAGCTATACGGGCGTAAAACACTAAATGCAGCATAATATCTCCCAATTCTTTTTTTATTTCGGGCATGTCAGCACTTAATATCGAATCAGACAGTTCATATACTTCTTCGATGGTCAGATGACGCAGACTTTCGAGCGTTTGCTTTTTGTCCCATGGGCAGTTCAAACGCAAATCGTCCATAATAGTAACAAGACGGTCAAATGCTGATGACGGAGTAGATGCTGTTACCGAAGCTGTTATTGGCATAAAAAGTATTTGTGTGCAAAAATAGTGTTTATGTTGGGAAGTCGGAAAGTCAGTTATAGAAAATGATCTTATGGTAGTCGGTCACAATTTTTTTTAAATTTGATACGATTTATAGCACAAATCAAACAGCAGATAAATATGCCCAATTATAACCAAATGCTTTATGATATTGAAGTGCATTCTGTTGAAGGAATACGCCGATATTTTGAGGATGGCGGCGATCCGAGTGAAGTACACGATGGTATACCGCTTTTTACTACAATGGTAGAGATGTACACCCGAACACCCAGGTTTAACGACTGTATAAAAGCATTTATTGACTACGAACTGCAGTTTGAAGACAAGGCACTTTTAGCGGTCTTAACTAATGACGCAGAAAAACTAGAGGAGTTAATAAGCAATGATCCGCCGATTGCCTCTAATATATATACCCTTTTCAATAATACTTATACCCCATTAGCCGGCGGCACGTTGATGCATTTTTGCGCCGAATATAACTGTGTGGCTTGCGCAAATGCGCTATTACATCATGGTGCTGACATTAACGCCAAGGCCGCTTTGGACGAGTATGGCTTTGGTGGCCATACCCCAATTTTCCATACTGTAAATCAAAATAGCAACAACTCAGCTGATATGCTGAATTTTCTGCTGGAACATAATGCAGACCTGACTATTACCGTAAAAGGTCTGATTTGGGGAAAAGGCTATGAGTGGGAAACATTTATTCCCGCTGTAAACCCGATCAGTTATGCTATGATGGGTTTGTTGCCGCAGATGCACCGCAAGCCGGAGACAGTGGCGCGAGTGGTGTCGCTGCTTATTAAACACGCCTACGGAACTAATTATACCGTCCCAAATATTCCGAATGCTTATTTGAAATAGTAATAAGAGATCAGGAAGTCTCTAAAATCGAAAAATTGTGTTCAGACAACTTTCAAAGCTCTTAACATTTCCCTTTTGCCAGGTGCCCCCGGCGCTTTCTCGACCTTTAGCCCAAGACTTTTGAGGGCACGTTTAAGATTGCCTGTAATGGCGTAAGTGACAAATACACCGCCCGGATTTAAAAATTGAAACGTGTGGGAAATGGCTTTTTCATCCCACATTTCGGGCTGATAGGCCGAAGCAAAAGCATCAAAATAAATAACATCGAATTGCTGGCTGCCCCTATAATTTAAAAGTGGGTAATGCGCGATTTGAAGTTGGCAAAGAGAATTTATACTTACAGCTTGCTTTAATGAATTGGGGTATTGTTTCATAAAACTGTCCCAAACAGGTGCAGAAATATATTGGTCATACCCCGTTTGGCTTATCATTTCCGTGCTTAGAGGATATGCTTCGATGCCGGTGTATTCAAGTTTAATCAGGTTAGTTGTGCAATAGTCAGCGCTCAACAGGAAGTTAAGGCCCGTACCAAAGCCCACTTCCAATATAGATACTTCGGTACTCGACTCTAAATCTCCTTCGCCTGCTGACAGAGAGGCTTTTATGGATTTATTATTTTCTAAAAAATATTTCAGCCCCGAGTTCAAAAAAACGTGTGTGCTTTCCTGCAATGCTCCGCGCATGGAGTGGTAGTTTTCGCCCACTTCATTATTGAAAATTGTTTTGGAACCATCCTCGGTGGTGACAAATTTTAGTAGCTCATGGTTCATGGGTGATAGTTTTTCAACTTCCGACTTCCGACTTCGACCCCCCGAATTCAACAATCGCTTCCCCTAAGTTATAAACCGGAACAGTGTTTATTTGACCCGAAATAATGCTGGCCGCCACTGTCGAGCGATATCCCGCCGCGCAATGCACCACAATCGGTTTATCCGTTGGGATCTCACTTAGCCGTTCACGCAGTTCAGGCAGGGGGATAGTAAGGGCATCGTCAAATATTTTGCCTTCCCCAATTTCACCCCAATTGCGAACGTCTATTATAGTGTAGTTGCCGGTATGTAATTTGAAATCGACCAGGTTTAGTTCAGGTATTTTTTCAGTGCCCGCATCAGGCGCCAACAAGGCAGCTTTTATATTTTTCTCGTAGCCTATCTTGGCCGCCTTTTTAATCAGCGTTTCCATACTTTCTTTGTCTGTGGCTATCAAATAAAATAGTTCTTCCGGGCCGATAGTAGAGCCTAACCAGGTTTCAAACCTGTCGCCATCCTGTATATTGAAGGCTCCCTTTATATGGCCATTTTTAAAGTCATCGTAGGGGCGGGTATCAACAATGAGTACCTTATCTTGCAAAGGCGAGTTATGGTCAATTTCGGGTATCGAGGCAACACTTTTATCAAATGCTTCAGCACCTTTTTTGTTGATCTCTACATCGTAGCCAAAATATTTTGGCATAAAAGGCTGGTCGGATATCAGCATTTTTACAAAAGCTGGTTCATCCATTTGCATCAATGCATAATTCTCGCGGATTTCACGGCCTATGGTGCTTTGCAGGTCGGGGCTTATGCTTTTGCCACATAGGGAGCCAGGGCCATGCGCCGGGTAAACAATTACATTTGGCGGCAGCGTCATCAGTTTCTCGCGGGTGGAATGATATAACTGGCTTGCCAATTCTTCTTTTTGGGCTGTAATATTGCCTACGTTTTCCCGCAGATCTGGGCGTCCTACATCACCCACAAACAAAGTATCGCCGGTAAATATAGCCTTATCATTTCCATACTGATCCTGTAATAAAACACAAATGGAATCGGGCGAGTGGCCGGGCGTATTTATAGCCTTCAGTTTAACATCAGCTAATTGAATAACATCGCCGTCATCAAAACTCTCGTGAGGGTATTCCGCGCCAAGTAATTTGCTAACATAAATGGGCGCCCCGGTTGCCTTGTGTATTTCCAGGTGCGAGCTTACAAAATCAGCATGCGGATGAGTTTCAATAATTCCTGTAATATCGGCACTATTGAATGATGCAAAATCATAATAAGGCTCCGGATCGCGGGCCGGATCTATCACGATCATTTTTCCTAAACGTATAATTGCGTAAGAAGCGTGCGCCAGGCCCTTGTCGTAAAACTGATGAATGATCATAATTGGCGGTAAAGATAGTCAGCCCCTTCTAAACGGCAAAACCCGGACGAAGACCTTTGGAAAATAAATGATTGGTGAAAACCGCTCAGCTAGGCAATAACCCGGTTATTAATTATTTCATTTTTTGTGCTTAACACATGTTCTGGTTATATAACTCAATATAATATTAAAAAATATAATAATAGATAGTAGTTGCTGAATATCAAAAAGTTATATACATTTATATAACCAATCCTACAAACCAACTAATTTAAACCAAATTGCAATGAAAAAGACCCTGAATTCACTTGTCCCGATCGCTATCGGGATTCCCCTATTAACCTCCTGTAAAAATAGAACTGGTACCGCCGCAGTTAAATCTGATTGATCCTTTGTCGGTAGAAAAACAAAAGCTTTCTCGCTTTTGGGTGGCTAATCACTAACCTGTTTGACATCCACCCTTATGCAAATGTAAAACTCATGCCCGAAATTTTTCGGTGAGTTTTATCAGTATTGATTTTTAAATGTATTATAAACTAATTGTAAAACCCTAAAATCAAATTATCATGAACCCAACAGTTAACTTAATTTTTTCGATCGCGGGCGCAGCCCTGGTACTATTAACAATTTATGGAGCAGTAAAATTAGACAGAAGACTTTTTCTTTCGGGAATTTGCTACTTCAGTATTCTTCCTATTATTGGCGAAAGCATGGCCTACAATGCCGATAAAACGTCAATACATATAATAGTAATTTTTGTATTTCTTACCCAGTTTGTACTGGCTTTGCCGAATAAAAATCCTTACGGGCCCGACAATTTAGCCGCCAGTAAACTAGCCAACAAAATAGCATTGGCAATTCTTATTATTAATATTGGTGGCGCCGTGTTCATTTTGTGCTTAAAAGCAGATGTTCCGGCTCAATTTGGGTATTACCACGTCGTTATTGCACTTGCCGTAGCTTACCTGCTTGTTAAGAGAGCAACCAGCAACGTCTGGATCAAATAAGGAAAACCCATTCCGGTCAATTGATGTGCCCACAGGGAGCTCTGCTAGGTAGAGTTAATTTTGAAAATGAAAAAGCAGGCACGATTAAACGCTGCCTGTTTTTTGCATTCGCTGAAATTGCTTCATATTTTATTCCAATCATCAACTCCGATAACCTCTGCCTGGCGGGGGGGAACTTTGGCAGTCAGCACGCGATGAACTTCTTCATCTCCATCAGCGCAGCAATCAGCCAATACGGTGATCCGGTAGTCTTTATCAGCAGCTTCGCGCAATGTTGATAACACCACACCGCTGGTAGCAATGCCGGTGAGTACGATGTGCTGTTAAAATTACCTCGAGATCGCTGCCCGTAAATGCACTAACGCGGCGCTTGGTAACCCTGATTTCGTCCGGTTCCGGCGCTATGCTGGAATCAATTTTCATAAATTCATCCACATTTGTAGTAGCGAATCTTCCTTTGCTCGCAGAGAAACCTTTATTGTTCATGCTTATTTCTGGTGTTCCTTGCCTGAAGCCTACGGTTACATAAATAACACGCACGTTATGGCTCCGCGCGGTTGCTATAGCTTTTGAAACATTGCTAACGAGCGCTGTGGTATCCGGAAGCATTTGTAGTATGCCAGCCCGCATATCCATTATCAAAAGAGCAGTTTTTTGCGGGTTTTGTTCCATTTTATTGTTTTTTATGAGTAGGTATTTGATTGTATTCTTTTCTTTATCTATCGTAGATTAGCACAAGCATTAACTCCAATTATACCCTATTTATTTTAGAATGAACCGCCCCCTTAATCGAATAATTTCCGTGCTGCTGTTCAGCTTTTTTGCGGGCAGTAGTTTCGCACAGAGCCAAATGCAAAATCCGGGTGCTGATACGCTTGAAACCAGGGTTAAAATCGCGCTAACTAATCATTACAAAAAATATCCCCCGGAGAAGTTGTTCCTGCATACCGACAGAAGCGTGTATGTAAGTGGCCAAACCATTTGGTATAAAGGGTATGCCACCGCTTATGGCAAGCCATCGCAATTGAGCAAAATAATGTATGTGCAATTAACGGATGATAATGGCAAAATACTGGTAAAAAACAAATTGCTTTTAAAAGATGGCGGGTCGCATGGTAATATTGATTTGCCTGATAGTTTGCATACGGGCTGGTACCAGCTAAGAAGCTTTACGGCCTGGATGGTGAACTTTGGCGAAGATGGTTTTTATCATCAAAAAATATACATCCAAAACAGGGCCGACACCAGTTCGCACGTTGTAAATCATTCGCCAAAAAGATATTACTTCTCCTTTTTCCCCGAAGGCGGCGACTTGATAGAAGGTAATATTTGCAATATCGCTTTTAAAGCAACGGATGAAAATGGGGCGCCTGTAAACATGGAAGGTGAAGTGCGGGATAATAACAAAAAAGTGATTGCCAAACTAATAGTGCAGCACGACGGGATGGGATTGTTCACTATGGAAGGCTATGCCGGAATAAAATACACGGCTGCGATACACTTCCCAGGTAACACGGTTGAAAACTTTGACTTGCCCGGCTTTAAAAAAGCAGGACTGAATATGCAGGTAAACGCCTTGCCTGCCGATGAGATCGGGATAAAAGTAATTTTTAGTGGGGGAATAAAAGCTTATGGCAACGTGGTAATCGCGGCGTTTCAGAACAATGGACTGGTGAATACTTATCCCCTGCAATTGAGTAATGGCGTTAATATATTCGGCCTCAAAAAAAATGATTTCGCTACAGGAATACTGCGCCTGACTTTGTTTAACTACGCCGGGTTGCCCGAAGCCGAAAGGATAGTTTTTATTAACAAGCATGATCAGTTAGCGCTGAAACTGGAAGCTGATACGCTTTCTTTTCAGCCCAGAAGTAAGTCTGCGTTTAAGCTGACCGCGACGGATGGGCAGGGTCATTTTATACCCAGTAATTTTTCAGTTGCGGTTACCGATGCCGACGCAGTAAAGGATAATCCGGAGGATGATAATATTTATTCCTCGCTATTGCTCACTTCCGAATTGAAGGGGAAAATATATAACCCAGCCTATTACTTTAAAAATAACAGCGATTCCCTGCAAAGGCAGCTGGACCTGGTAATGCTTACCAATGGCTGGCGGCATTTTAAATGGGATGAGGTGTTGAGTAATAGCCCCATCGCCCTGAAATACCCGGTTGAAACTTCGCAATTTATTGCCGGTAAAATTCCAGGGTATCATCCAGCGGCAGGCGATAAGAATCAGTTGCAAATAAAACTGGTCATCGCTAACGGCGATTCGACCACGTATATCGGTTACGTTACTCCCGATAGCACAGGCAGTTTTATACTAAGAGATTATAACCACAGCGGGATATCCAAAATGTATGTTGAAGCGGTGGATGCAAAAAACCGTAAGCAGCGGATTGGCGTGAAGTTTTTGAAAACAGGGATAGATACAGTTCAATTAGCCCGTGACACAATAGCGGGCTATGCCGAAACTGTGCCTTCTATTAATCACGCATTGTTGAATAATACGATAAATGAACAAAGGGCGGAGTTGCCGGCCGGTGGAATAGTTTTGGAGGCCGTTGATATTAAAAGTAAAAAGATAAGCCTCACCGACCTGGTGATTAAAAACCATGTGAATAATTTTACGGCAGAGCCGGCTTTTACGCTCGACCTGGTGAACTATCCTTATCCGGATATTGGAATAATACCCTACATACAAGGCAGATTCCCAGGATTGCAGGTTTATGGGGATGATAATAATGCCTCATTTCTGTATCACGGAGGCAATTCGCTGGCTACCGGCGCTATTGGTCATTTGCCCGCTGGCCCAGAAAATGCACCTTCAGGTGGCGCTTTTCTTCCTTATTTTTATTTAAACGAATCTTCGATATTCTTTGCCGATCTGAAAGATATTCCCTTAAACGATGTCGCCCTGATCCGCTTTGTCCCGCCACCTGTTTGGTTTGCACCCTTCAACGGGGGAAACGTTGGTGCATTGCTGATCTATACCAAAAATCAGCAAGATGATATGGAGACTTTTAAAAAGGTGGCTTTTGATCATTATACCTTCAACGGATATAGCATAACCCGTGAGTTTTATTCGCCCGACTACAACCAAATAAAAACCAATTCCGCGCGCGATAACCGCAGCACATTATACTGGAGCCACGATCTGGATACAGACAGTAAAGACAACGCGAAATTCCATTTTTATAACTCCGACAAAGCCAAAAAGTACCGTATTATTATCCAGGGGATAGATGCCAATGGCAAGCTGGGGTATTTGAATGAGGTGTTTTAGGGTTGTTGGAAAGTTTGAATGTTGGAAGGTTTTAATGTTAATAAAAACAGCAAAGCCCGGATTTTAACCCAGGCTCTGACTTACGACTTAAAACTCAAGCCTTAGAACTTCTTAGTAAGCCCGGCTAAAAGACCAGGCTTTGACTCATAACTTAAAACTCAAGACTCAGAACTACCACACTTTCGTTCTATCCTCCGGTTTCTTATACATTTTATCACCCGGCTGTACGTTAAATGCGGCGTACCACGCATCGATATTAGTTATAGGCGCGTTGGTGCGATATTGCTCTGGCGAATGCGGATCGGTCAGGATACGTTGCGCTGCAACTTCGGGGCGCTGCGAGCCACGCCAAACCTGCGCCCATGAAAGGAAGAAGCGCTGATCGGGTGTAAAGCCGTCAATCTTTGTGTTAGACTGCCCTTCTTTGGTTTTCTTGAATGCTGCATAAGCTACGTTCAAACCACCCAGGTCGGCCAGGTTTTCGCCTAAGGTCAAACGGCCATTCACGTGGATGGTGTCTAATACGGTAAAGCTATTGTACTGGGCCACTACCTGGTCGGCACGTGTTTTAAATTTGTCGGCATCATCTTTGGTCCACCAATCGCGCAAGGTGCCATCAGCATCAAACTGGCGGCCCTGGTCGTCAAAACCATGTGTCATTTCGTGTCCGATCACAGCGCCTATACCACCATAATTTACGGCATCATCAGCGCCAAAATCAAAGAACGGGAATTGTAATATCCCGGCAGGAAAGGTAATATCATTGTTGGTAGGACTGTAGGAAGCGTTAACGGTAGGCGGGCTCATGCCCCAACGGGCTTTGTCCACCGGTTTGCCCAACTGGCTTGTAGAATAATTATATCTCCATACCGCTATTCGCCGTAAGTTGCCGGCGTAGTCATTACGCTCTATCACCAGGCCAGCATAAGGTTGCCACTTATCCGGATATCCGATCTTCACTGTAAAAGCGGCCAATTTTTTTAGTGCTTTTGCCTTGGTAACATCGCTCATCCAGTCGAGATGCTGTATCCGTTCGCCCAGGGTTACTTTTAAGTTGTTCACCAGGTTTACCATGTACTGCTTTGCTGCTGGAGTGAAATATTTTTCCACATATAACTGGCCCAAAAGTTCACCCACGCTGCCATCCACTAAGTTGGACATGCGCTCGTTGCGGGGGGTTTGTACTTTTTGCCCGCTTAAAATGCTTCCATACTCAAAATTTGCTTTCACAAACGAAGAGCTTAATGCCGATGCTGATCCTTTGAGGATGTTCCATTGCAAGTAAACTTTCCAGTCGGCAACAGGAGTAGATGCCAATAAGGCATCGGCAGCTTTAAAGAAATCCGGCTGGGCAACTAAAACGGTATCCTGCCCTGTTACTTTCATCAATGGCATCAGCTGTGCCCAGTTTAAATGCGGCGTTGTTTTGTCAAAGTCGGTAACCGCAAATTTATTATAGGTCTTATTCGGGTCGCGCATGGCAACACGGCTTAATTGTGCTTTTGCCAATACCGTTTCGATATTAAATATGGTGGAAGCATTTTTTTCGGCATCAGCCTGGCTGGCGCCCGTTAGCGTAAATAATGTAACGATGTATTGTTTATAAGCGTCCTGTACCTTTTTTGTGCGGGCGTCATCCTTTATATAATAATCCCTGTCAGGCAGGCTGGTGCCACCCTGCCCAAATTGTACAATATTTTTGTTGGGATGTTTTGAATCCTGCCCAACGCCAAATCCAAAAAGAGGGCTGCCCTCGCCATTTACCCGTTCATAAACCATTTCGTTGATGACTCCGTTCAGGTCAGATACTTTAGCAATGCGTTCAAGGTCGGGTTTTATGGGTCCATATCCCCGTTTTTCAATAGCAATACTATCCATGCCGCTGGCATACAGATCACCGACGCGTTGCTTTAAACTGCCTTTGGGCAAGCCTTTAGTTTTACCAACCTGGTTCAGCAAGCCTAATAGTTTGTCGGTATTTTCCTGGTGAAGAATGTTAAAGCTTCCCCAGCGCGTTTCTTTGGAGGGGATAGCATTTTGTTTTATCCAGGTTCCGTTGGCGTAATCAAAAAAGTCATCGCCGGGTTTAACGGAGAGATCCATATTGGCAGGATCAATAAATTTTGCAGGAGGGCCATCAACACCGGGTTTCGGATTTTTGCCCCCATCGGGAGTAAATGCAACAGCCAGCAGCAAAACTGCTGATGAAAGCATCAGGTTTGTGAATTTCAGTTTCATGTTAATTAATTGAGAAAGGCTGAATTTAGCAAATTACCTGTAACAGTTGCAACCTGCAGGCCGAAGTTTAGCGGTTAAACCAACTGAACAAGGAATAGAATCCTGATTTTTTGAAGAATGCACGAAGAAATTTAAAGCCTGACAGTGTTTTCATACCTTAATCATGATCAGTATAGATTAAACCGTCAAATTGTAAAATTATTGTGATAGAAGCTATTGTCCGAACGAAGGTACATAGAGGTTAATGATGAGCGATGGGTTTTTAAAAACGATTAAATAAA
>JANYAB010000397.1 GCA_025355225.1 Bacteroidota bacterium | reverse complement strand
CCGGGTGTTCCAGGGTGTTCCACATTTAAAGTGGAACGCCCAGAAAAATAGACACTTTATTTAATTGATCAGCAACTTATATCCTCTGCCATGCACATTAATGATCTCCACATTGGGATCGTCTTTTAAGTACTTGCGTATCTTGCTCAAAAAAACATCCATGCTGCGGCCGTTGAAATAGTTGTCATCGTGCCAGATATTTAACAGCGCTTCTTCGCGGGTAAGCACTTCGTTTTTACGCAAACACAATAAGCGCAGTAATTCGGCTTCTTTGGTTGAAAGTTTCTGATGCTGGTCATCAATGGATATCATTTGAGCGGTATAATCAAAATTATATTGGCCAACTTTAAAGCGGGTCTGCTTTTCTTCTTCGCTTTTTTCGTTATTATTTACCCTTTTCAAAAGGGCATTTATACGCAGCAGTAATTCTTCTATCCTGAAAGGTTTGGTGATGTAGTCGTCGCCGCCCAGGTTAAAGGCTTGCGTTTTGTCCTCTATCATGCCTTTGGCGGTAGCAAAAATAATAGGCACCTGTGCGTTAAATTTCCTGATTTCTTTTCCCAAAGTAAAGCCATCCTTCTTTGGCATCATAACATCCAATATCAGTAGATCAAAATTCTGTTTGGTAAATGTCCGCAGGCCCTCTTCGCCGTCTTTGCATAAAACCACTTCGAATTTACCCTTAAGTTGCAGATAATCCTGTAAAAGCATGCCAAGGTTAGGGTCATCTTCAACGAGTAATATTTTCTTCATGTGTTTGCTTTATGCTATATGGAATTTTAATTCGAATTCCGAGCCCTTTTCTTTTTCTGATCTAACGCTTATTGTGCCGTTAAGCCTTTTCACAATGGTGTTTACGTAGCTTAAGCCTAATCCAAAACCTTTTACATCGTGTAAATTTCCTGTCGGGATGCGATAGAATTGTTCAAATATTTTTGCCTGCTGGTCGCGGTTCATCCCTATCCCTTTGTCGGCCACCCGAATAACCACCTGCCCATTTTTGTTGAAAGTACTGATTGTAATTTCAGGTTCTTCGGGGCTGTATTTTATCGCGTTGTCGATCAGGTTATACAGCACATTCGAAAAATGAAGCTCATCAGCTTCGATCATAGCGTTTTCAGCCTCCAGACTGAGGTTTGCTGTTACCTTATGCTTTTGCAATTTCAGCTCCATACTATCGAGCACCGTGGTAACCATTTCGTTAACATCCAGCTGTTTTATATCCAGCTTAAAATCATTCTTTTCTATCCGGGCTATATTCAATACCCTTTCAATATGGCTGCCCAATCTTTGGTTTTCTTCAAAAATGATATTGGCAAGCCTTGTAACGCGGATTTTGTCCTCCACAATTTCCTCGTCCCTCAATGCTTCGCTGGCGATCATGATCGTCGACACCGGTGTTTTAAACTCATGTGTCATGTTGTTGATGAAATCCATTTTCATTTCAGATATCTTTTTCTGCCTCAGGATAGAGAAAATAGTATATCCAAAACACAGGATCAACACAAACAAAAGGCCGCCTGAGGTAGCCATGGTGGCCGTCATTTTTTCCAAGATCAGGGAATTTTTCTGCGGAAACGAGATTTTGATCTTGCCGGGATCATTGATCACTTCTTTACTAAAAATGGATACCTGGTACGTATTCGCCGGTATAAGGGGCGTATTTGTATTATCAGCATAAATAACACTCGAATAGATCACCGAATCGCTGTTAAAGGTGCTTACCGAATAATTAAAAGGCAAAAATATGCCCTTGTTGTGTAATTCAAACCTGAGCAGCGAATCTATCCAGAAAGGGCTTAGCCGTTTGTCTAATGATTCATTCGATTTTTGATACTCATCTGCAAGGTTCTCAATTACGTTCGATTTTTTGTTGCCCCTTTGTATATTTTGCAGCGAATCAGCTTCGAGCATTTTCTTCACCTCGTTAAATCTCCGTTCGCTCTTTTTGCGATCCTGCTCACGCTGCCACAATGGATCTACCTGGACAACAGGTATTACCTGCTTGCCAAATTGAGGATCAATGTAATTAACAAGTAAGGTGTCGTATTTATGAATTTTAGCCGGCTTCTTAATGAAAGTGGGATTAGCCGACCCTCTCAGTATTTTTGGGTTGGTCATTCGCTGATGAATATTGCCAAATTCATCAGTATATTCTTCATATTGGATATGGAGGGTTAATTCGCCAGACTGGGCCATGTTAAAAAGATCATCCTCTAATTTATTGCCGGCTATAACGTGTTTAAGGCTATCCCTTAATAAACTTAATCTTCGTTCGCGCGCGGTTAAATGCTTCTTTACCGGCGGACTTAACTGCTGCACGGTTCTGTTACCCTCAGTATTGTTTACAAATGTTTTTTGGGTTATAACATGATCACTCTGTTTATATTGCCTGTCGAACGCCTGCGCCTTTTTGCTCAGGAAATTGATCGCATCCTGCTTTACCAGTTTTGACACCACGTTATTTAAAGCATCATTAACCGAGCGGTCAAACAGATCTGACTGCATTTGATAGGATTGCTTCAAAAAATATAACTGCATTGACATTACACCCAGAAGTGCAAAGCCCATCAGGCCGATTATAAAACCGATACTCTTCTTTTTCATCCTTACAGCAAAAATATTTTAAATATGCTCAAAATCGTCGCATTTAACACTTTTTAACACATTATGGCAAATATTTAACATCTTGAAATAGAATAGCTTGTTAACTTTGATCAATCAAATTTAATCAATATCACATGAAAACGTCTTTGATAAAACCAGGTTTCGAATTCATTTTTGCATTAGGGCTTATTGCCATTATCGGTTTGCCTCCAATTGTTTTTGCCCAGGATACGAAGGATGTGGAAATAAGAATAACAAATGGCGACACCATTGTTAATGGCAAAAATATTAAAAAGCTTTCACCCGTTGACAGGAAGCAAGCTTTAAGGGACATCGAAAATTTAGGCACCGGTGAGGGACCCCAGGCCGCACAGCATCGCATCTTTATCAGGAAAAGAGGCATGGCAGATACCGGAGGTAATAAGATAATTATTGAAAAAAGACGCTTCCAAAATGGCGGTCGGGACGGTGACATGGCTGATGATTTCCACCTCAAGGGAGATAGCACTGGTAGAGTGTTTAAATTCAGAATGAAGAGTCCGGGTTGGAATGATTCGACCTTTACATTTAATTACAAGATGAATGACGATCCTGAAATCCGCTTCAATAACCGCGAGCGGAACTTTAATTTTCCATCACGCGGCCGGGGAATGGAATTTGGGCGTCGTAGAAATGTACAAAGCTTTGACTATACCAATACCGGTAACGATGGCATAAGTACACATGTCAGTTTCAGGGTAACAGATCCTTCGACCGAAAAATTAAAGACAATGACCCGCGCCGAAAAGGCTGGTCTGGAAATAAAGGATCTGAGTTTGGTTCCGGAATTTTCGTCAGGAAAAACCACTTTAATGTTCAGCCTGTCGTCGCACGGTATTGCCGAAGTAAAGTTTACCGACAACGAAGGCAAACTGATCTGGAGCGAAAAGATTACCAATGGCAGTTTTAATAAAAGCTTTGGGCTGGGCTTAAACGGCGTATATTTTTTGCAAGTAAAACAAGCTGGTAAGATTGCATTGAAAAGGATAATAAAGGAATAGCCCCCTGGCCCCCTGAAGGGGGAGAAATATTTGAAACGAACTATTAATTATACAAAGAAAGCCCTTTCCTCGTAAAGAAAGGGCTTTCAATTTAATCCTCTTCCCCCTTTAGGGGTCGGGGGCTTAAAAAGGCAGGTCATCCTCCTCAGGGGTGGAACTAATGTCCGCCGGAGGTGCGTATTCTGGTGCAGTGTTGGCATTAGCGCCGGCAAGCACATTTATTTTCCACAACTGCATCGAGTTGAAATAACTTTTCTTGCCTGCTTTGTCTGTCCAGGGACGGCCTCTTAAGTTAAAGAACACCTCCACGTCATCGCCAACACGGATATTGTCCAATAAATTGCAGCGATCCTGTATAGCTTCGAATTTTAAATATTCGGGATACTGGGGGTTCTCTATGTATTCAACAATCAATTCCCTTTTTTTCAGTGACTCAGTAACCTGAGCGGTAGGTGATACCTCGTGTACTTTACCCTTAATTTCCATAGCTTCTAAATGATTAAAAATGTAAAGTTAATGGTTAAGAAATTAAATACGGGTTTTTAATTCATAAATTCGCCAACTTATTATGCAAGTTTTCCACACTGAAAGTA
>JANYAB010000402.1 GCA_025355225.1 Bacteroidota bacterium | reverse complement strand
CCCCATTCGCAGCCTGACTTCCGTAAAGCGCAGCAGCTGCCGGCCCTTCTAAAACAGTTATGCTTTCAATATCATCCGGGTTTAAGTTAGAGATACCATCACCGCCATCCGGCATGCCGCCATAGGTGCTATTCGGCTGGCCATTTGCATTAGATGCGTTTGTAATGGCCACACCGTCAATTACATACAGTGGCTGGTTGGTGCCGACTGCACTTTTGTTACCTCTTAAAATCACCTTAACCGAACCACCAACGCCTGAAGAACTCGGTGAAATATCTACACCGGCCACTTTGCCATTTAAAGAGTTCATTAAATTGTCGTTTTTGACATTGTTAAGTTCGGCGCCACCTACAACCTGGTTTGCATAAACCAATGATTTTTCGGATCGTTTTACACCCAAAGCTGTTACAACAACTTCCTGTAATTGCGAAGCGTCCTGGACAAGTAAGATATTTAAAAACGTTGTGCTGGTAACAGGTACCTCCTGGCGGGTATAGCCCAGGTACGAGAAAACTAAAACATCGCCGATGTTAGCCTGGATAGTAAAACTTCCTTTCGGATCAGATTGTGTACCGTGTGAAGTCCCTTTTACCAGGATACTAACGCCGGGTAAAGGTTGGCCCTGAGCATCTTTTACAATTCCTTTAATTGTTTCTATAGCATATGTCAGCGTAGTACGCTTGCTCTCTGTTGCCCTACTGCCGGCCTTTAGGCGGACAGTTGCTCCCATTGCCAGGCAGGGCATGATTAATGCGAGAAGTAATATTTTTTTCATTTTGTAATAGAATTAGTTTAGTAGTTTGTTTGAGTTAGTTAATTTGATGTGGTTTTTGGGGTGTTTTATTTTTCCATAATTGCTTGTTTTGGGGTTACTATTTGATTTTGTGTCTCTCTGTCAAAATTTTCCATAACCAGTACGGCAGCACCAATGATCTCACTGTCAAAGCCCAAATCAGATATGAGCAAGCCGGTATTTGCCGCCAGGCGGGGTATGCAGTATTTATTTAGCGCATTTTGTATAGGCGCCAGCAGTATTTTGCCAACTTTGGCCCCACGCCCACTCAGTATAATGGTTTGTGGGTTCATGATATGGATCAGGATAGCCAGCGCTTTTCCTATTTTATGCCCCGCATCTGAAAGCAAGTCGATAGCAAACTGATCGCCATTGCATGCAGCATCCATTATGGCATCGCCCATTTTCTCTAAAGGCTCATCTTTCATCACCTGGAGGGTTGAACGCCTTCCCTGTATAATGCCCTGTTTGGCTTTTTGGGCAACCACCAGCATAGAAGCTTCAGCTTCCAGACAGCCCTGCTTGCCGCATACGCACAGAGCGCCTTCTTCTGAAATAGGAATGTGGCTGAACTCACCCGCAAAGCCGTTATGTCCCCTGAAAATATTGCCGCCTACAATCATGCCCAGCCCTATGCCCCAACCCAGGTTGATTACCATTACGTCGCTTTGCGTCCTGGTGAGGCCAAATTTTTGTTCGGCAAGCGCTATCAGGCTCGAATCGTTATCAATGTATGCCGGGATGCCGGTTTCATGCGTTAAATATTGGGTTAGCGTTTCGTCGCCGGCGTCGAGGTAACTGTAATTGATGCCCTGGGTTACGTTAACAAACCCGGGCATGCCAATCCCCATACCTGCAATTTTGGTAATAGCGGTTCCGGTATCGGCTATATAATTATTAATATGCCCAACAAGTGATGGTAATGCACAGGGATTATTCAACAGTTCGAGAGCAACATTCAGTTGCTCCCCCACAGGATTGTTAAGCAAGTCGAAAAGCTGTATCCGCGTCGAAAGCTGGTCCATTGCTATAGCGAGGATGTACAGCGCGTCTGATTTTAACGCATAAGTTTGCGGCCTGCGGCCCCCGCTCGAGGCAGCATACCCCTGACCAATTACAACACCTTCAGCGATCAGTTCATTAATGGCTTTTGATATGATTGGGATACTTCTATTAAACAGATCGCTCAGCTCGGCACAGGAGAGCGCCTTGTCGAAATAAAGCTGTCTGATGATCATGTTTTTTAACTGCGAACTTTTCAACATTTTATTCTTAGTATCCATTAATTAACAAAATATATGTTTGTTATTGACAAACTAATGAAATTAATTCCTTAATAACAAATACTTATTAAAATAAATTAAAAAGTATTGTTAATTATAAAATTATTAAGAATATGTTAAAAAACTTATTAAATTAGATAAAAAATTGCCAATATGCTAAGGAAATGCATAATAATGATAAGATATTTTAATTGTGCTTAGATTTTATTGATAGAAATGTCAATAAATTGGCGCTTTGGTTGCCAAATTAGCAGATGCGCAGACAGAATAAAATTTGGTGTTCTTTATTTTTAGGAATTTTCGCATCAGAAAATCATCAATTGCCGATAGAAATTGTTGTCTGGCAGCAATTAATAACCTAATAATCAGATTTATTTTACTACCGGAAAGGCTACAATTCTCACCTTAGTAAACCCATACGGGATCAGTGTGATATTATGTAGGGTGTCGTTTACAGCGCCACGGTATTGTCCATCCCTGTCTGTAACTGGCTGGTAAGCTACACCGTCGACGAGTTTCCAGTTGGGTATTTGTCTGCCTGTTGCTGTAATTTCAATCGGTGCATGTTGCTGGTTCCATACAAATTTGCCGTTTAGGGGTTTCACATCAACATGCAGGTTCTTTATGGGGTCGGTTATGTTCTGTGCCGATAAACCATAGTTCCAGTTACCGGTAGGATATACGCTGAAGTAATCGCCCTCGTGTTTATCATTACCCTTTTCCCACCTCTCGCCCAGTTTTAAAGCGTATACCAGGGGGCCTCGTTCGATAGCTCTTGAGTTACGCCCCCAATTGGAAGTGCTTACCTGCATAGGCAATTTCAATACCAGTTTGTCATTGTTATTCCAGCTCCGGTTAAGTGATATCAATTGACCACCCTTGCCGCGCTGTATTTCTTTTCCATTAATGAAGATAGTAGCCTCGGCGCACCAGGAAGGTATCCTTAACTGCCACTGAAACTGTGTTGGATTCTTTGCCGATACTTCGAAAGTGATCTCGTCACTGAATGGATAATCAGTCAATTCATTGATCCCTATCTCAGCATTGTTTTTGCCTACAGTTGTAGTTAAGCGGTTGGGCCCGTAAACCAATGAAGCTAACCCATTATTCTGAGTTTTATACCATAAGTGTTGTGCATACTTTGTCCAGCCCTGGTGCATATTGGCGAGACAGCAGGTATAGCCACTGCGCATACCCAAAACGTTATTCATTTCGCGGCCGAAAGGCAGCGAAAAATCAAATACGCCTCTCGCGATCTCTACCTGGTTGGCGACCTGAAAGTATTGCTTATTGTTGTAATCATCGGTGGTTTGGGTGGGCAAGGCATTAAATGCGATTCGTTCCAAAGCATCCATATAATGTACATCACCTGTTATGGCAATGATCTCTTCAAGCGAAAACATGGATTCCACTACGGCGCACATTTCGGTTCCCTGGGTTGGCAAATTACCATGCAGGTCCTCATCAGCCGAAAAGACACCCATCGGTAAGCCATGCAGGGTCATCAGGTCGTTAAACCCCGTCTTTAGAGATTTTAAATAAGTACTGTCATGTGTGCGCTGATATTCCAAAGCCGGGGCCTTAAGGGCCATGGCCACATTTACACCATGGCGATGCATCCAGTCTGAATCATTTTGATTGGCCGCTGCGTTGATCACCCAGTCACGGCCGCCAAGCCAACTGCTCCAGGGGTAGCACTGCTGGTTAAGCAGGGCAGCCAGTTCTAATAGTCGTTTGTCCTTTGTTTTCTCATACAGCCATTGTGCTACCATAATATTTTCGGTTCCACGCGACTCGGCCCAATCACTCCATTTATTAATGCGACAGGTTTTCAAGGCCTCCAGTTCATAGTGGAAATAGTTGGTCATGAATTTAATTACCCGTTCATCGTTTGTCGCGGTATAATATTGTTGAAGTGCTTTTAGCATAACCATTTTTGGCCACCAGTCTTCGCCTTTATCCGGGTTATTCAAAGTAATTACTATGCCGCTGTCGCGTTCAGCCTTAGTTATCGGTCCGAAATACCCCGATGGCCGCTGCTGGTCGATGGTCCAGTTAATGTATTTTAAAACTTTTGCTTTTAGTGTTGCGTCATCCAGCAGATAGGCCAGCGGCACGGCGCCATCCAGCCAGTAAGGTGTTTCTTCCCAGCCATCACCCTTGCCGCCCAGCCAGCCGTTGTCATTTTTTAATTTGGCGTAAACTTCATCCAGGTGACCCGTGGTTCCATCGCGCATGATTTCCAGCTGATCATGCAGCCAGCCTGTTGGGTGGATGGAGCCTAAGGGTAGATCGGTGTATAGGGGTTTTACAAAATTATCAGGCTTGATTGTGTTATTATCAACTGCTTTGTAAGATGCCAGTGCGTCAATAATGATAAGTGCAATGGTGAGTTTTTTGAACATAGGATAATATAAAATTCTCAATATTTGTTCGGAAGAATGAAGGGATTGCCTCAATAGAATTAAACGAGGACGCAGTTCAGATTTGGCTCTCCGTGAACTTTGTACCTTTCTTTGTGAACTTCGTGGTAAAAAATTAACCACAAAGTACGCAGAGGTTTTTCACAGAGGAGCACGGAGTCGCATCTTAGAGAAACATTATTTCAAGTTTCCCTATCACTCAATAAATAATTCTTCAGCGTCACGGGCTTTTAATTTCCCGGCTCTAATCAAATTCAATTCCTCAACAGCTTCCTTAACGTCTCTTAATACTTTGGCTTTATAAGGGGTAAGTGTTTCAGCTTTTAAATGCACCGAATCCGTTTCACTCAATGATTTATTATCCTCACTTTGCATTACCTTTTTCAATATTTTATACTTCTGCTTTATATACATATTTGAAAATTTATATAAGTTAAGAATTTTATTTAAAACTTGGCATCCCTAATTCTGTTTCTTGCTTCTTTAACAATGTCACGGTAATTTGGCGTGAACGGCTCAACTAACACTTTCTCTAATTGTCCTTCAATAAGCCAAAGCATCTTTTGTTCAGATTGATCTTCAAATAGATGATCGTTTGCTACTGAACTATTAAATCTTGCAAGAAATTCAAATAAAACCAGGGCTTCATCCTTCGTCAATATAATATTTATATTTTCCATATTACTCTTATTAATTATTCAACGCCTGCTCCAAATCCCCAATCAAATAATCAGCTTCCTCCAAACCCACATACATTCGAATCAATCGGTGTCGTTCATTATTTACATCGTATTCATCTTTTGCGATGGTAGCGATGGTCGGTATAATTAAACTCTCGTGCCCACCCCAGGATACGGCCATTAAAATATGTTTTAACCGATTGCAGAACGTTTCTATCTTTTCCAACGACGGATCTTTTAACGTAAAACTGAACATGCCACCGCAGCCCTGCATTTGCTCATGTGCCAATTCAGATTGTTTAAAATCGTTATTAAACGGCCAGATCACCTGGTCTATCGCCGGGTGCCGTCGCAGCCAGGATGTAACTGCTTTGGCGCTTTCAAAACTGCGCTGCATACGTAGCGGCAGGGTACGCAATCCACGGATCAGCAGCCACGCCGAATGCGGGGAAAGCGATGCGCCGATATTCATAAATTCGTGGTTAAATATCCGGCTAATGAGTTCTGTGCTGCCGCTCAAAACACCCGCTACAACATCTGAATGCCCTCCGATATATTTTGTAGCTGATTGCGCCACCAGGTCGATACCAAAATCAATGGGCTTTTGATAATACGGACTGCAATAACTGTTGTCAGCCATGGTGATAATATTTTTTGCTTTGGCTATGACTGCCACCGCCTTTAAGTCCTGCAACTCATAACTAAAAGTGTTCGGGCTTTCGAGATAAATGAGTTTAGTTTCCGGGCGGATGGCATCTTTGAAATTTTGCAATGCTGAACCGTCAATAAAAGTGGTGGTTATTCCAAATTTAGGCAGGAAGCTTTTGAACAGTTTAATGGTCCAGCTATAGGGGTTCTCAACGGATACAATATGATCGCCCTGCTGCAGCAAAGCCAGTATGGGTACGCTAATCGCCGCGATTCCGCTGCTGAACACCAGGGCATTTTCTGCATTATCCAAAGCAGCCAGCTTTTTACGCAGTATGTTTAATGTTGGATTATGTCCTCGCGAATATAAGGTAGCTTCGAACTCATTGCTCAACGCCTGTCTGAATTCGTCAATAGTTTTAAAAGTAAAATTGCTGGTTTGTATAATTGGCGGGGAAACGGCATTAAAATAATTCTCCCGTTCTTCGCCTAACTCGTTCAGTATGTATGATAGCTCCATTTTATTCGGATGGTAATTTATTTTTCTTGTAAGTACATGCGTAATAGATTATCAGGCCAACCACATAACAGGCAAGACATATCAGCGCCGCATAAGGGTTTTCCCTGAAAGTGATAAAGATATTGATAGTTACAAACCAATAGGAAATAATAAAAATAAGCGGCACCAACGGGAACCACTTGATGGTGTAGATATCTTTTGTATCCAAATGCTTTGTTTTTTTTCGGAGGATAAAAATTGCTACTGCCGCCATTGAAAGGCCGATAGTATCAAAAAACATCACGTAATTGAGCATGGCGCTGAAAGAATTCACAAAAAACAGGATGATCAGAATGGCAGCTATAAAAAAGCTCATGCCAAATTCCTGCACCTGCGTTTTAGGGTTTACTTTTTTAAATATGGGGGGCAATACGCCATCTTCGGCCATGGCATAATAAACCCGCGGATTCGCCAATACATTCACGTTAATATAGGCCAGCACCCCGCCAAACAATAAAATTGAAGTTATCTTGTAACCTGTAGCGCCAAATAATACGCCCATCATTTTAGCTGCAAGGGCCGGCGTATGTTGCAGGCCGCCTATGCCTAAAACTTTGAAATAGGCAAAATTTATGGAGAGGTAAAGGAATATCACGATCGATATGCCAAGTGCAATAGCTTTTGGAATATTGGTTTTGGCATTGATAATATCGCCACCGAAATTAATAGTTTGCTGATAACCGCCATAGGTGAAAAATACCGGGACAAGGCTTAATCCAAATGCGGTAACCAGACCACCAGTATGCGGTGTTGCTATTATAGCCGCAGGTGAAGCATCGCTTTTAAATACAGCCAGGCAAACCAGTAATATGAGCCCCATCTTAAACGCAATGAGAACGCTTTGAGTACGGGCACTCATTTTTATGCCCAAAAAATTAATACCGTATAATATAAGCACAGAAATTATGGTAATGATCTTAGTGCCTGTATCATTTTGCAAATTCGCTGGCAACAGGAATGGTTTTATATAATCGGAGCCGATGAGCGCTACTGCGGCCACCGATGCCGCATTACTGATTACCAATACCCAGTTTATCATAAAAGCAAAGGCTGGATGATAACAATAAGAATAAAGCTTATAGAAGCCACCTGTATTGGGGTAACGTGCACCTATTTCGGCAAACGTAAGCGCGCCGCACAGCGTTACCAGGCCCCCAAATATCCAGGCACTGAAAAATATCCACTGATTTCCCGCTTTTGTTGCTACTACTGCCGGCGATGCAAAAATGCCCATTCCAATCACCAGGCTAATAACAATCATTGTCAAATCGAAGCGGTTTAATCGTGGTTTTATACTCATTTAATTCGGATGCTTATTTTTTAAATTTATATTTTAAATTTGTCTTGATTGAACCCTTTTTAATTGCAAACTGTTGGATGGCTTTTTTTTGCCCTATGAGATTTATTGCAAAGCAATTTAAACAAATATTACTTACTTCAGCGTTTCTGCTTTACGCTGGGGTTGCAATGTCGCAGGTAAAACATAAGCCGGTAGTGAAGAAAACTGCAATGGCAAAGCCAGTGAGCAACCAGTTAAAAGATTTTTATCATTTAACCGCCGCGGCCAATGTGGTGTTTACCTTTCCGCCCGGATTTAAAGAGATCCCGGTATTGAACAACGAAGATTTTTCATTTGATTATGCAATAGAACTGCCCGGACATGATTTCGAGATTTGGTTCCAGGTTAAATCGCAAAAAAGTGATTGGGCTGAATACCTTCAGGTAAAGAATGATTTAAGTAAACAACTGGAAAACCCCGACTCTCTGTATATCGGCATGGGCCGTGCCCAGGCCGCCTCTTTCACTGGTGGTCAGGATTATCTAACGCGAACTATTCCACAGGATATTTTAGCAAGGTACAATGCGAGTGCCGGTAAAACATATCTTTTAAATCTCCAGGACCTGCCTGAAACAAAACATTATAAATATGCCTTGCTGATCACACTGCAAAAAAACCATATCGGAACAATCTTAGCAATTTGCTTTACCAACGATAAGGGGCCCGATTTTTTCAAAAATATTAACCGGGTAAACAAATGCCTCAAATTTAAGCGGTAGGGGAAGGCGTTGCAAAGTCGGAATGTTGTAAAGTTAACCCCGGATTAAACAAGGTCCTGCAATTCAAACAACCTAATTGATAAACATTCCAACTTTACAACAATTTGTTAGAATGTTTAAAAATTGAACCGCTGCAATATTTTTTAAATAGCATATTTGCCTGCTTTAACTTTACAACATTTTAACTTTTCAACGTTACAACATAATATAATAATGGCTGCACCAATAGATTATAGTGAAGATAGTATACGGTCGCTTGACTGGAAAGAGCATATACGCCTTCGGCCGGGAATGTATATTGGTAAGCTCGGCGATGGCTCGGCTTATGATGACGGTATTTATGTGCTGCTGAAAGAAACCATTGATAACTCGATAGACGAGTTTGTGATGGGAGCGGGCAAGACCATTGAAGTGGCCATGAGCGAACATAAAGTTACTGTTCGCGATTATGGCCGGGGTATTCCACTTGGTAAGGTGATAGATTGCGTATCAAAAATAAATACCGGTGGTAAATATGATAGCAAAGCCTTTCAAAAATCGGTAGGCTTAAATGGCGTTGGTACTAAGGCGGTTAATGCGCTGTCCAATTCATTTTTGGTGCAGTCTTATCGCGATGGGCGCACAAAGATCGCAGAATTTGCAAAGGGCGAACTGGTGCGTGATGAAGCTGAGAAGGAAACCTCACAGCGTAATGGTACTTCCATCAACTTTACACCGGATGATACTATTTTCAGGCATTACCACTTCATTCCCGAGTTTGTGGAGAGTATGATCTGGAATTATGTGTTCCTTAACTCGGGGCTCACTATCAATTTTAATGGTCAGAAATTCTTTTCTGAACGTGGCCTCCACGATTTGCTTACACGCAATGCGGATACCGAAACCATGCGTTACCCCATTATCCATTTAAAGGGGGAGGATATAGAAATAGCAATGACCCATGGGCAGCAGTATGGCGAAGAGTACTACTCGTTTGTGAACGGTCAGCACACTACCCAGGGTGGTACCCACCAGGCGGCTTTTCGCGAAGCCGTGGTAAAAACCATTCGTGAGTTTTATAAAAAAGAATTCGATGCTTCCGACGTTCGTGCATCCATAGTTGCCGCCATCGCTATAAAAGTGCAGGAACCTGTTTTTGAGTCGCAGACAAAAACCAAGCTGGGTTCACAAAATGTGGGCCCTGATGGCCCTTCTGTCCGTGGCTTTATTAATGATTTTGTAAAAAAAGAACTTGATAATTACCTGCATAAAAACCCGGTAGTCGCAGACGCGATGCTAAAGCGCATTATGCAATCCGAAAGGGAACGCAAGGATATTGCCGGGATTAAAAAACTGGCTAATGAGCGCGCTAAAAAGGCGTCCCTGCATAACCGCAAATTGCGCGATTGCAAGCTGCATTTTGATGAAACCCACGAGCGTATGCAGGACACTACCCTTTTTATTACTGAAGGTGACTCGGCAAGCGGATCGATCACAAAATCGCGCGATGTAATGACGCAGGCGGTTTTCAGTTTAAAGGGAAAACCTCTTAACTGTTATGGCCTAACCAAAAAGGTGGTTTATGAGAACGAAGAGTTTAATCTGTTGCAGCATGCCCTTAATATTGAGGACGGCCTTGATGCGCTGCGTTATAATAATATTGTGATCGCTACCGATGCCGATGTGGATGGTATGCACATCCGTCTTCTGATGATGACCTTCTTTTTACAGTTCTTCCCCGACCTGGTAAAAGCCGGGCACGTTTTCATATTACAAACCCCATTGTTCAGGGTCCGTAATAAAAAGGAAACCATTTATTGCTATAGCGACGAAGAAAGACGTGACGCCATTGCCAAATTAGGCACAAAGCCCGAGATTACCCGGTTTAAGGGATTGGGCGAAATATCGCCCGACGAGTTCGGTTTGTTTATCGGCAAAGATATCAGGCTTGACCCGGTTATCCTGAAAGATGCAAATATTAAAGGCCTGTTGGAATATTATATGGGCAAAAACACGCCCGACCGCCAAAAACATATTGTAAATAACTTGAGGGTGGAGAAGGATGATGAAACTATTAATCCCCTGGTAGCTGAGGAAGTGGATAGTGTAAGTTTGCCGGTGGCGGTGTAATTGTCTGAACCGTTGATTAAGTTGATTAAAATGATTTTGTCTGATGGTTTGCTTGTTAATAAATCAAAGTGATTGGATGAATCAGTTTAATCAAAGCTTCTGGCAATAATTTCCTATCCCGATTTCTGCGAAAATTCTTATCTTGTTGCCCCCAATCAATAAAAAGATCGGGACAAACTAATTTAAGAACTAAAGAACCCTCCCCCCTGGAGAGGGCAGGATAAGGCCATGATTAACCACGAAATAAAAATAAATTTCGAAGAATACGTTTCGGTAGACGAACTGGATAAAGCGGATAAAGAACTGTGCCTGGAGGCCGTAAAAGCACTTGCCAACTCCCATTCACCATACTCCAAATTCAAGGTAGGGGTAGCTCTGCGCCTGCAAAGCGGGAAAATAATTTATGCCAGTAACCAGGAAAATGTAGCCTATCCTTCGGGATTATGCGCGGAGCGGGTGGCGCTTTTTTACTGGGGGGCTAATCATCCTCAGGATCCGATAGAAAGCATGGCGGTAACGGCGCGCTCTGATGAATTCCTTATACAAAAACCAATAACTTCTTGCGGGGCATGCTTGCAGGTGTTAGCGGAATATGAGAAAAAACAAGCAAGGGTCATAAAAATGTTACTCTACTGCCAGCAGGGGCCGGTATGGATTGCCAGTGGTATAGAAAGTTTTTTACCATTTTTGTTTTTTGAAGACCGATTAAACAGCTAACCTTATGAAATTAAAATTAACCTTACTGCTTATCGCTTGTGCCTTTGGATTAAATGTGTCTGCGCAAAACGGGTTTCCATTTGACAACGAGATAAGGAATTTTAAACATCAGGACAGCCTTAGTTTTCCAAAGCCTGGCGGAATACTGTTTATCGGCAGTTCATCCATCCGGGCTTGGGACGATTTGGAGCAGCGTTTCCCTGGTGCTCCTATAATTAAGCGCGGAGTTGGCGGATCGGAACTATCACAACTGGTAAAATACTATACCCCCTATATACTGTTTCCTTATCATCCGCGGAAAATATTTATTTACGATGGTGAAAATGACATAGCAGCAGGCGAAACGGCTGATTCGGTATTCGCTAATTTTAAAGTGCTATGGCCGATGATCAGGGAGAAGCTGCCTCATGCTAAAATTTACTTCTTGTCTATCAAACCAAGCCCCAGCCGGGTTAAATTTTTAACTGAAGTAACAAAAGCCAATCAAATGATAAAGAGTTACCTGGCAACCAAACCTAATAGCCTTTATGTGGATATGAATACTGCGCTTTATAAAGAGGGTACTACTATGCCCGACTCATCACTCTTCAGAAAGGATTACCTGCATTTAAACAGCAAAGGTTACGACCGCTGGGAAAAAGTGCTCAAGCCGTACGTAAACTAATCGCTTGTTGAATGTCAGATTTCTGATATTATCTGCATAAATGGCAATGCGATTAGTAAAATACTGACATTTTGCGCGTTCTCTCCAATAGGTTTGCTTTTTGTGAGCATCATAAACTATGGATGCGTACTCACAAATAATTATTAACGCAACTGAGAAACTAAGTACCGCAGTTGTAAAGA
>JANYAB010000362.1 GCA_025355225.1 Bacteroidota bacterium | reverse complement strand
AGCTTTCTTAGCCTGGGCTTTATGTATATGGAGATGTACCGTCCTCAACCGAAGGAGGAATGAAAGGCATGAAGGACAGCGTATGTTTAATGAATATATGCGCCGTAACTTTCGCAATACCAATCGCTATTAAACATAGCCATACTAAATAATTTTTCGCTAATTTGCGACATCTAAAAAGCAGGCGACCTGCCTGCATTTGTGATAAGGTTTAGGTTAAAGTCCCCAGGCGGCGAGCGCGAGGGGGCTTTATTTTTTAATGCCTTATCGAACAACTCCCTCTTTATTAATTCCCCAATTTTTTATGGCTAACTGGTGCGATAACACAGTCAGATTTTCAGGTGATGAAAAACGGCTCAAACAATTACATTCTTTTTTCAGGAGATTAGGAAGAAAAGGCCAAAAAGAAATGCTCGGGCAAATGCCCAATTTTGTATCCAAGAAAAAATCTCATTTTTTTGACATATCCGTAAAAAACGATACCATATACTACGTAACTAAATGGAATCCGAATAATGATGTGCTAAAAGAAATTGCGGACCACTTTGAACTGGATTTCACCAATCGGTATGATGAACTGGCAAATGGGATTTTTGGTGAAGCAAGCTGCCAAAACGGGATCATGCTTGATATTCAATTAGACCTTTTGGATTTCCAGGCCTACCATTACGATAAAGACTTGCTGGCTTACGTCTACCAAGGCAATCCCTATGAATTTGAATGGCCAATTTTTGAATTGCTACTGGAAAAGAAAAAGGAACAATTTGAGCAGGGCACTAACTTAATTCTTTCCGCTAATGAGGCCAAAGAACTCCTATTCAAATCGGCAAGTCATATTACCCTGGAAGAATTGACTACTATATACGGAGAAATGACGCCCGGTGATGTCGTTCTCAAATTTGCAGAGCACAAAAATTTTGATGCTGCAACGGAGGCTTTTCAGGGCTGGGATGAACGGTCAATCGTTGAAATGGATAACTTTCTCATCCAGGGCTACCGGCATGAGGAAGAATTATATTCAACGAGGGACAAGTATATTGCGATGAGCTTCCTCAAAGAGTTGATCAATGAATGGGACACGAAACGTCGTGAGCAGATACAAATTCGTTTGGAAGATCCCGTTCAGCAGCAAAAAGCAGGCGAATTGCTTGCCCTGCGTTTGACCGGTAAGTTGCCTCATATCGACATTGCAGGCACAGACTTTACCATCGACTGGCGGCTAAGGGAGCTAAGGGAAACAGCAGCTCCCTGGAACAGGATCAATATTCATGATCTGACTGAATCAGAATCCGGCGCGGAATATCTCGCTTTATATGATACCGAGGAAAAAAGGCTCTACGACTTTGATGATACCATAGCCACTTTGCCGGAAAATGTCGTCGGCCTGGAAATCCCCATTGGAACTGTACTCGATCCAGTGGCGGTTGCCAGGGAATATGGTGCCGATGTAAACGAATTTGTCCGGGAAAATCCAATCGGGAAAGATTTAACAGCGGTAGTTAAACCAATATCCGAAACCGGGTTACCTGAATTGGTCGAAGGGAATTTAAGAAAACGTACAGGCCCCGGCGAATACTCTGGCCGGAAAATAGGCAGATAGACCACCCTCTTTCCAAGTGTAATTGAATAATCCGTCTTTATAACACCATTTTTTATCTATGGCAAACTGGTGCATGAACACGGCTAAATTTTACGGTGAAGAAAAACAAATTAAAGAATTATGATCATTGTAATGCTGTGCAATTTCAATAAAGAGATAAGGAATATATGCAGGATCATTTTTTTTGTTTATTTAAACAGCCGTTTTGAACTCTTGTTCGTTTAAATAATATGCTGTACAGTCACCAATCATCGCTATCGCATTTGGGTTAATTAAAATTTCCACTGATATGTATGTTCACCAACAAAAAGGCCTTATGTTATACTTTGTTATCAAGTTGCTGCAGCGTTTCAATGCATTTGTACCAATAGAAAAAAGCGGCTTGATCAGGAAACCTTTTTAAGCGGTTTAGCCCATTCCATTGAGGGTTCGCAATTTCCAGCTTACTAATATCTTGTCCATTATACTTTTCAATTGGATTAAAATCATCCATCAATAACTTAGCACATAGATAGGCTACTTTTGCAGATGCTGTCACCGCCTCATCAATTCTGAAATTCCCGGCAATGAGGTAATTGCCAAAACTCCGGATACCTGTTTGCAGTTCGGCAAAACGGGATCGCTCCGGTTCATTGCGGTTCCTGTCGCGGAAGCTAATTATCCGGCAAGTTTCAATGGTATCATTAAGTATATCAACCGGTTTAATAGATAGGTTTCTATAACTAATTTCCTGTTCGGCAAAGGCTAAAAAACTCGCTTTTACTTCTTCCAGGGTATTTACCTCATTAAACAAGTTTCCCAAGTCAAAAAGCTGTTTAATAATTTCAAGCTCTTTTCCTTTGCCATACAGTATACCTGTAGTTGTGGGGGCAAAAGCAGTCAGTTTATCTCCAGTAATCGCTTCAACCGTGGGGAGGTCTATTTCAATAATTTGTTCAGTTTCGATCCATACACTTACTATGGGCCGCTTTTGAATGCTGGAATAATGGGCTTTCTCAAAAAGTATATCCAGTAAAATATAATTAGAACCCTTATTTACGTTTGATTCATATTCGAGTTCGTAATGTGCTTTAGGAACACCGTCGCCGTAACTCCTTTTTTCATCTAACTTCCATCCTTTGAAGTGTGATGCGTCTACCACCTGATCTAATTTACTTTCAATTGTTGCCCGGCTATCCTCCGTTATAATATCAATATCTACTGAAAAACGATTTGAGTTTTCCAGCAAAAGGATCAGGCTTGTGCCGCCCTTGAATATAAAATTCAACCCATGAGTCTGTAAATACTGAAGCAACGAAAGTGCGTGGATCATTTTCTCCAGTAACGGCGGATTTATCCTCCTGTATTGCTCCTGCTCACGAAAATTGTCTATCCATTCTTTGTCGAAACATTTTAATTTGATCATTGATTAACTTTCTATAAGGATATCAGGGAAATTAGTTGATAAGAAATTATGGAGTTCATCTTCCTTTCCCCTCCGTTGGGCGTAACCGAAAAAAGTGGTGAAATTTATGGCATAACGGCTTAAAGCGTTTTCAAAAATCCTTTTCAGTTCGGCCCCCTGTACAAAATGGAACACTTTGTCTTCGTGGTAAATATCTACCAATACTTTTTCGAGCGTTGGCGCAAATATTGGCATTGTTTCGCCCGCTATTTTTTGGATGGGGGCTCTTGAAATCAAAGGCAGTACAACGACTGTTTCATCGAATACGGATAAATGGGTGCCTTTAAGCGACCAGACGACATGGTAATTATTGTCATTCAAAGTATGGGCGAGTGATTCCTGTAAATCTTTTTCTGTTTCAAAAAGCAACATTTGTTGATTAAACTGGTGGATGCTAAATTCGTTCAACCAATTGATATCCCAGAGGCAGTATTTGGCACCCCTGTAATTCTTTTGAAATACACCTGCTAATTTTTGTATGTTGTCACTAATAGATGGTACATAAACAGGCTTTACATTCAATGTGTACCAGCCTCGTTTAATTTCATTTAGGATATTCCTCTTTTTGAGGTCATAAATGCGCCAGCCCAAAGTTCCTTCTTTTAGGTCGCCCTCGGTTTGTATAAAATAATCAAGAAGATTCTTCCGGGAAAAGCTGCCTTTACCGTCAAGGAAGTTGATCAAATTTTTTTCTGCCGCTTGTTTCATTAAAATCAAATATACGCCAATATTTTAAAAAAGTGGTAAATATTTGAAATCTAATATTTACCAAAAAATAGGAATAATGGTAAATATTAGATTAACACAGGTATGTGGTGGTCAAGTTCAACAGAATCTCCACTAAAGATACTGATCTACAATCTGATTTACCTTATCAATATCAGGTTGAAGTCGAAGATGATTTGCAATTTTTTAATTACCTATTTACAAACGAGGGCGGGATCAATCCGTGTAACAATGTTGCCCACCGTTATTACCACTTTACTCATTATCATCTCGACAAGTTCCACTTGTTCCTGGCCGCATTGCTGAAGATCGCACAGTATACTTTTTCGGGTGAGGAGTAAAACTGACGGAACGCTATATCTGACGTCAAATGGTAATTAACCCAAGTTGTCTATGCTGTTTTTCTTTCGAAAATAATTGAAAGTTAGACGTGGCATGTAACTGACTACACGCATTCCATTTTCGGTTTTCAGTTAAGGTCAATAATAAGACGATTTGCATATAACCTTACTTATGCTGACATCAGCAATTGCTCCCGTTTTTGTAACTCTTTAATCTTTTTAATATCCAATTTTCTTAAAATTGTTATTACTTTGACCTGCACTTCATCGACAATTTTCCAATCTCTAGCGATATAAATATCAGTCGTTCTATGACCTTCGTCAATGTGGTTCAACGCTAAAGCTACATCATCTTTACTCATTCTGCAAGCGTTCCTGGCCAAGTTTGCAAACGTGTGACGGGCCCAGTAAAATGTTATATCGTCAATTCCCGTAAGTTTGCGAAGTTCAATCATTCCCTTACTCAACGCCGTGTCCAAGCCTCCATAAGTTGAATACCTTTTTGACAGATTTCCGAAATACTTTTCAATAAGCGGTTTAGCCTCCTCCACAATTTTAATGCTGATAAAGGCATTATCCTTTCTCCTACCTTCTGTTTTTGACCTGTTGTAATCTACACGGCCATTTCTAATGTATTTTGGAGACGACTGATAGAAATCAACCGCATTCATTCCACATAAGTAAAAAGAGAGCATATAAAGCTCCTGCGCAAGTTCTGCCCGGCTCCCAGATACTGTTTTACAATCTCTAATTGCCTAAACTTCTTCTACGGTGTTATTCCGCTTTTTAGTCATTGGTGGTGAGCCAACTTTGTATTTTTTAAAAGGGTAATGCTTAATTCGGAATAAGCCTAAATCTTCATTGTTATACAATTTACAGGCAGCATTAAATAACGTTCGCAAATCCCGCATGTGATTGTGAAGCCCGCTGTCAGATAGTCCCGCCTCTGTTGTTTCAACTTCCCTTTCTAATTGGTTTACTCTAACCTGTTTTCTTTCCCGTCTTAAAAACTTTTCATACTCATACAGCATATTAGAATTAATTTCCGTGATTGATAAGGAAGTTCTTTTGAAATAGTCAATCAAGCTATTTTTCACGGCTCTGAAAGATTTGGAATAAGGCTCCCTGTTTTCGCGTATTAGTTGCTCAATGTGTTTCTGAGCAAACTCAATAAAGTCAATGTCCTTGTCTTTATCTTTTAAGTAGATCGTTAATGCTTCACAGGAGAAAAAATCCAGCTTGTTCCCAAGCTGACTTATCGTTTCCCGATAGTCATCCAATGTCCCTTCAATAATTTTGTTAAGGAACTTGTCTTTAATCTTGAATTTCGCATCTAATTGTTTCCTTGATACGAAGTGGGAAGTCTCCAGGTACTTCCTGTCATTTTGGTGATAGACACAAATTTTTACATTCCATGTGCCGTCATCCTTTTTGTGGTGTTCAAAAACCTTAGCGCTAACCGTAGCCATAATTAAATTCCATTAGCCACGCAAAAC
>JANYAB010000360.1 GCA_025355225.1 Bacteroidota bacterium | reverse complement strand
TAAATTTAAAAAAATGAAAAAAAAGATCTTGTTTTTTTCGCTGTTTGTTTTGGCTAATATTTCTATAAAAGCCCAACAGAAATTTAATGGTTTAGATCTGAACATGGGTAATATTTACCGTATGTCGGATGCTAAAACCCGATCCATAAGTCCCGAGAATTTTAATGGTGAAAAAGGAAAGGGCGGCATGGCTACAACGGGTACTGGTGCAGGGCCCGCAAGGGAATTAGGCCAGAAATGGAAAATGAGCCCAAGTGTAGTTATTAAAAAGAAGACTGTTTATACCGTGGCCGAAATAGACGGACCAGGGGCCATCCAGCATATATGGATGACGCCGACCGGCAACTGGCGTTATTCTATTATCCGTTTTTATTGGGATAACGAAACTACGCCTTCAGTTGAAGTGCCTGTCGGCGATTTCTTTTGCATGGGATGGGGCAAATTTGCGCCGGTAACATCCCTGGCGGTTGTTGTAAACCCCGGCAGCGGGTTAAATTGTTACTGGCCGATGCCGTTCCATAAAAAATGCCGGATAACCCTGGAAAATATTGATAACGCGGATATGGTATTATACTATCAGGTTGATTACACGCTTACCGAAGTACCTAAAGATGCAGGATACTTTCACGCACAGTTCAGAAGGGTTAATCCATTGCCATTTAAAAAAGACTATGTGCTGGTAGATAGCATTAAGGGTAAAGGACAGTATGTGGGCACCTACCTTGCTTATGGCTCACACAAAAACGGGTGGTGGGGTGAAGGTGAGATCAAATTTTTCATGGACGGCGATACAGAGTTCCCAACAATTAACGGAACTGGTACTGAAGATTATTTTTGTGGTGCCTATGATTTCGACACCCAAAAGAAAAACAATGCAGGAGTAGAAACGAGCGCCTATACAGAGTTTAGCGGCCCGTATACCGGGCTGCCACAAGTGATCAGGGGCGATGGGCATTACGAAATAGCACAGCGCTTTGGATTATATCGCTGGCATATTATGGATCCTATTCGTTTTGAAAAGGATTTGAAAGTGACCATTCAGGATTTGGGCTGGCATAGCGATGGACGATATATGCCCTTGCAGGATGATATCGCATCGGTTGCATTCTGGTATCAAACGGAACCACATAGCCCATTCCCCAAATTACCAGCTAAAGACCAATTGGAAGTCAATTAGTGTTTTCTAAAACATTTATACGTAAAACTATTATGCTCTTAAAGCCAAATCATATCGTCATTTTAGCAACTGTGTTTTTGTGTGCATGCCGCTCCAATGAAAATAAAAGTGTTCCGGCCGGGGTGTACAAGAAAGGTACATTTGGCTACGATTTGAAATTCCTGAAAAAGAAGGACAGTGTGATCTTACTTAAAAGCAACGACGGACTTTCCCAGGTAATTATTTCAGCAAAGTACCAGGGGAAGGTATTCACGTCGACAGCCTCCGGGGATACTGGAAAAAGCTTTGGCTGGATAAATTATAAGGCGTTTGATGCCAAACCAGATCCGCATATTAATGCATATGGTGGAGAGGACAGACTTTGGTTAGGCCCTGAGGGCGGAAAATTTGCACTTTTTTTCAAACCAAGTACAAAAATGGAATTTGCCAATTGGCATACGCCGGCTGCTATAGATAATGAAAGCTGGACTCTAATTAGCAGGGGCGAAAAACAGGTGGCATTGGGTAAAGATATGATCCTTCCCAACTATGCCGGTACTACGCTCAAACTGAAAGTTAACCGCGACATCAGTTTACTGGAACACCCAGATATCGAAAAGGCGTTGGCTATTCAGCTGGACAATAATGTCAAATCAATAGGTATCAAAACAAATAATAGCATTATAAATACCAGCTCAATTGCATGGACAACCAAGACTGGTGCTCCTTGTTTATGGAACCTGGATATGTTTACACCTTCGCCGGGAGCAGTAATTGTTATTCCTTATAATGAGCGCGCATCTGGTAAGGTAGCTACGACCGATTATTTCGGCCAAATTCCACCCGACCGGGTTGTTTATAAAACCGGGCACCTGTTTTTTAAGGTTGATGGAAAATCAAGGGGTAAACTGGGTATGCCCGTCGAGCGCACAAAAGCCATAATTGGTAGTTATGATGCAATAAATAATGTACTTACCATAGCAACTTTTGAAGTGGGTAGTAAATCAATCTATCTCAATCAGGAATGGACTCCGGATAAAGATCCTTTAAAAGGAGATGCAGTTAACGCTTACAATGACGGACCTTTGGCTGACGGAACACAGATGGGGCCATTTTTTGAAATCGAAAGTGTTTCGCCAGGCGCATTTTTAAAGCCGGGCGAAAAATTGACGCATCAACATAATATTTTTCATTTTACGGGGGATAAGGCAGGTTTAAATAAAATAGCCCTGAAAACATTGGGTGTTTCATTAAGTGACATCCAATCAGCACTTAAGTAAACGAATGCTGAATAATGAAGTAAACCTCGGCGTTCGAAACTTGCCTGCTGGCAGGCAGGTTCAAAATTCAGTGTTCGATATTATTATTTCCTCATTTTTCCCTAATGCTTTCGGAACAATTAAAACGAAAAACGCCGGGTGTAAGGCCCGGCGTCTATTGGTTAATCTATAAAACTAAAACATAATCACTTTTCCAAATTAAGATCAGGCAGCAGAATTTTCGAAGATATTGTTTAATATTTGTCTTGATAATGGCTTGCTTATAAATGAATTAACGCACCCATATTGGCTTGAACGCTCTTTGTCAGATTCTCTTACCGACGACGTCATCACATATAGTTCCACCGCTTTATTCAAGCGTCCTTTAAGCTTTTCAAACTTGTCCAGAAATTCCCATCCGCTAAAGTCAGGCATCGTTAAATCCAGGAATATAACGTCAGGTAATAAATTCTTGTCGCATTTATTTTCTTCCATAAACTCCAGGATTATATCGCCGTCATAAGTGTATGTGGCTTGCTTGCATGCATCGTTATTATGAAGCATGGTACGCATTATATAATGATCGATCGGATTATCATCAATTAATACAAGTTTGCACATAGTGGTATTTTTTAATGGGGTTTAAAGTCGGTCTTCCTAAGCACGATTCGTAACCAGTTGTGTTAATCAATACGCAAACGCTATACCATTAAAATTTCCGAACCTATTGGGCAGATCGTCGTATAAATAAAAGATCGATGATCGTTTTGTTTATTTTACAATGCATCCACAAATAATAGCTGCCTTAAATATAGGTAATCCATATAGCCCAAAACCAAATGATATTGCGCAACGCAATGCAGAAATGGTTTTAAATTATATCGAGGACATAAATTTGGAAAGAAATTTAAGGTTCGGACCAACGCTATCCGGAAGTCTTTTCATTACCTGGAAAATAGAAGATTGGGAGTTCCAGATGGAATGTGCAAAAAATGCTTATATAATTTATTCTTTCAGCAAAGTCGGCTATCAAATAGCAAGCGGGTGCGTAATGTTTGATGACTTTATTCCCCAATTCGAGAAATATTTGCTGATGCTATAAATTATCCTGCCCTTAGAGATGCACGCGGATCTTCGCTGCTGATATGCATTTCGGGATAGCCAATTTGCTGCGCATACCACATCAAAGCCGAAGCCACTAAAGGCCTTAAATAATCCTTTATATTTACTGTTTCAAAGGCAAGGCATACTCCATGGAATATACTATAGAATTGCAGTTCAGCCGGATTGGGTTGGAATGCCCCATTTTCTAATTGATGAATATTTATCCGTAGCATGGACTTCTCGTCCCGTATCGTGTCCCCGCTCTCGGTCTGTATTACGTAAAAGTTTGTGGATAGCATTTATAATTGATTTCTTATTATTAACATTTGTCAAAAAATGTACCAGTTTAAAACTGATTTATCAACATATGCGGGGAATGAATAATCAAATGTGGCATTCGTATAAAATTCTGTAATTAAGGCCATCAAGCCACGCCAATTAAAGTAAATAAAGGTTAAGAAATTAACCCGGACGACAATTGTTGAGAATGCAGCATGTTTCATTAAGTGGTTGCAAAAATCTTTTCGATCGGGGTATTAAACGATACACGCCCGCTAATAATTTGTTTCGTTAAATTGCTGAAATTGATACTCGTAAATGTGTTTTTAAAAAAAGAGGATTGTTATAAAGTGTTGATAAACAATTTCTTTAAGATTTGCAAATGTGAAAATAAAGTAATATGTTTAAGTTTAAATTGTGTAGAAGAAAAGAAAACAGCTATATCCTGCCAAATATATTGATCTGCATAGCTAAATCGTTTTGACGATGATTTACAATCAATGGCTTCTCAGGAATAACAAATCAAATTTTACTTTTTAAGAAATAAAAATTAATTTTTTCTCTCTGCGAAAAAAAATTATGAATTAATGAAACAAAACAAAATCTCGGACGTCTTAAATACTTAATAATCAACGGTTATGGTCAATCCAGTTAAATTCCATTTAGATACCAGAGACGGCGAGCGCTTGATTAAAATTGAGCCCGTTTATGAAGAAATTACTGGCCGCGACTTATTTGCCACCGGCCGCTACATTTTAAGTGAAGAAAATGACGGCGCAGGTGAAATAAGATTTGATGGCGAGCTGTTTGAGTGGGAGTGGAATGGCAGCAATAATCTGGAAGATGAAAATATATTTAAAATCATAAAATTCATCAGTGAATATAATGAACCTGAACTTGCCAGCTACCTGGATTGAGGATTTGCCTGCACCATAAAACTTATTTCTTTTCTTCTCTTTACAAAATGAATTCTATATAGATAATTTACTTTCTAATTAATTTTAAAAAGTTTTTAAACTATTTAACGTTTTCCTTTTTAATTTAGCTTTGTAATTACTACATTGTCCACCCAAACAACACCACAATTAACCAATTCTAAATTATGGCTGAAACATCACCGAGATTTTTGTCGCTTGATGTGTTTCGTGGAATGACAATTTGTTTCATGATCATCGTGAACAACCCGGGTAGTAATGTGTCTTTTTGGCCTCTTAATCATGCTCCATGGCATGGTTTTACACCAACCGACCTGGTTTTTCCATCATTTTTATTTGCCGTAGGCAACGCGATGAGCTTCAGTATGAAACGTTATCAGCAAATTGGTAATGGAGCAGTATTAGCTAAGATTTTTAAGCGCACTATACTTATTTTTTTAATCGGGTATCTGATGTACTGGTTTCCTTTTGTAAGCGTGAGCAACGGTCACTGGTCCCTGTTGCCAATTAGCAACACCCGTATCATGGGTGTTTTACAGCGGATAGCCTTGTGTTATTGCTTTGCGTCGCTCATGATTCATTTTCTTTCTACGCGTGCGGTGTATATTTTATCAGCTTTATTTTTAATGGGATATTGGATTATACTGCTTGTTTTTGGCGACCACAACGCCCCGTTAAGTTTGACGGGTAATGCAGGCTTTTATCTTGATAAATGGTTGTTTGCCGATTCTCACCTTTATCATGGCGAGCATATAGCTTTTGATCCTGAGGGTGTATTAAGCACTCTGCCTGCTATTGTAAATGTAGTTATCGGTTATTATGCCGGTAAATTCATACAGGAAAAAGGCAAGAGTTATAATACGATAGCAAAATTGCTGCTTACCGGGTGTCTTTTTATCTTTATTGCTATTTGCTGGGACGCAGTATTCCCAATCAATAAAAAATTGTGGACAAGCTCTTTTGTATTCATTACAACAGGCCTCGACCTTGTTATCATTTCGTTTTTGTTGTATGCGCTTGAGATCAACAACTGGAACAAGGGCAACTGGACCAGGTTTTTTGTTGTATTTGGGAAAAATCCCTTATTTATTTACATAGTATCCGAAGTGCTCTTGATAGTTCTTTCATGGATAACCATCAGCAACATGGGTTTACCCGAGTGGATAAATAAATCATTTTACCAGGCCATCGCCCCCGGTCGTATAGGCTCTTTGCTGTTTGCCATAAGCTTTATGTTGGTTTGCTGGCTGGTGGGTTATATATTGGATAAAAGAAAGATATATATCAGGGTGTAATAAAGTCATCATAAAAATAAATCAACTAAATCTCTATATCTCAGGAAGAGCCCCGAATTTGGGGCTTTTTTTATGCAGACAACCAATTGCACATTTTAAACGTAGTTGTATTAAGGGCGGACATTTTTATTAAAACTAAAGTCGCCTTTGTTCATTTAATATAATAGTTTATTTATCCTACCCTAAAAATATGCCTTTTATAGCATCAGTATCAAAAATAGACCTGCCACACAAGATCGCTCAGCAGGAAGCAAAAGAGCAAGCCAGGTTAATGTTTGCAGAGAACTTTCCGCAGGTTGACAGGTTGATTCACGCTTTCGACAACACCGAGATCGTAACACGTAATTTTTGCGAGCCCCTGAGTTATTATACCGTTTCAAACACTTTTGAGGAACGTAATAATGAATACCTGCAAATGTCATTACAATGGTCGGTAAAGGCTATTGAGGATTGCATTTTAAAAGGAGGTATTAATAAAGAGGATATAACAGATATTTTATTTATTTCGACCACCGGGCTTGCTACGCCGAGCATTGATGCGCTTATTATCAACGAGATGAGACTTAATCCGCATATCAACAGGATGCCAATATTTGGCCTTGGTTGTGGCGGAGGTGTTTCGGGCATGGCCAAGGCAAATGCTTTGGCCAAGGCAAACCCTGACGCCGTGGTATTGCTTGTGGCGGTGGAATTATGCTCATTGACGTTACTTAGGAATGATTATAGCAAAAGTAATTTTATTGGTTCGAGTTTGTTTTCAGACGGAATAGCTGCCTGTATAGTGAAGGGTGACAATCAAACGGGGGATAGAAAGGTGAGATACCAGGCGTCGAGCAGCAAGTTATATTATGATTCGCTGGAAGTAATGGGCTGGGATTTTAAGAACACCGGCTTTAAAGTGTTATTCTCAAAAGATATCCCCACCTTTATCAATGAACACGTTAAAGAGGACATCGATAATTTTTTAGCAGGGCAGGGGCTTGAACTTAGTGATATCAAAAACTTTATATTCCATCCTGGTGGTAAGAAAGTGCTTGATGCATATACCGATGCTTTGGGGGTAGAAGGAGATTTTTTACAAAAGACCCGCTCTGTAATGAATAATTATGGTAATATGTCAAGTGTTACGGTACTGTACGTGCTTGAGCATTTTATGAGTACCGGATTTGAAGACGGCTATGGTTTAATGATGGCGATGGGACCGGGCTTTTCGAGCGAAATGGTGCTGTTGAAAATGAATAATTAAAGTCGGAAGTCGGAAGTCGGAAGTCGGAAGTCGGAAGTCGGAAGTCGGAAGTCGGAAGTCGGAAGTCGGAAGTCGGAAGTCG
>JANYAB010000340.1 GCA_025355225.1 Bacteroidota bacterium | reverse complement strand
AATTTTGGTGATCATATCCAGGTTCATATAAGGGATACCTTTATAACATATGGTCCCGACGATCAGGAAAAAGCTGCCGGCCACGACGATGGTAGCCAGCACCATCAGTATCCTGAAAAAGTTCTCTTCTAATTTGCGTTTTATCATCCTGCAAGCCTCCTTTCAAGGCGTGTTAGTATCAGCCTGGATATAATGTTAAATAATAGAATGATGATGAATAACAATAGCGCCGCGAACATCAAGGCCGAATCATACATCGGGATGGATAGCATTTCGCCATAATTATTGGCAATAAGCGCGGGCAAGGGATACCCCGGATCAAAGACCGAATGGGGCACTACAGCATTATTACCGCACACCATTAATACCGCAATGGTTTCGCCAAATGCACGTGAAATAGCCAATACGGTTGCAGCAACAATGCCGGGCATAGCCTTTCGCACCAATACCTTTTTTATCGTTTCCCATTTGGTGGCGCCCAATGACAGTGAAGCATCTTTTAGCTCCTGCGGAATGGTGTTCAACACTTCGCAAATGATGCTTACGATCAGCGGGAATATCATTACGGCTAATACGATTCCGCCGGCCAATACGCTGTAACCTGTAGAAAATTCGACAAAGTGCGGCGCTATATGATTTTGTATCAATGGAATAATAAAAAGTACGCCCCAAACGCCGAATATAACCGGGGGTATTCCCGACAGCAGGTTTACAAATGGTACCAATATCTTCCTGATCCGGTTTGGTGCGTATTCTGTTATATAAAATGAGGTTAACAGGCATAGCGGCAAAGCAATCAGGATGGCTATACCTGTTACCCACAACGTACCCATTATAAACGGAAAGAAACCAAACAATCCTTTGAGTGGTTTCCATTCGCTTGAGGTTAGCAGGGTACGCCACGACAATTTATCTAATACCGGTATCGATTTATAATATAACCCGATACCTACTACCACTACAACAGAAACTGATGCCAGTGTAAATACCAGCATCAGTTTTGAAAGGATCTTATCTTTTATTAATCGGAATCGTTGGTGCATTAATTGGGAGGTGGTTGATTGGTTGATCCCGATAGCTATCGGGAGGTTGATTGAGTTTGAATGGGTTGATTAGGTTAGAACAGCTGATTTTTTTTAACCTAATCAACTACTTAACCCAATCAACCACGCACTAATTCACTTTTCGTAATTCCTCGGCGATCTTTTGTTTTGAAAGGGCGATATAACCGTTTTCGTCAACATATTTCTGCCCTTCGTTCAATACGAACTTTACAAATGCGACCAGTTCGGGGCGGTTCGGTTTTCCTTTGAACAAAAAGCCCAGGTTACGAGCCGGAGGAGATGGGTATTTTCCTGCAGCGATTGCATCGGTAAGGTGGTCAATTGTATCATAAAAACTCTCATCTGCACCTATCTTTTGCAGCACAACAGCAAAGTTACCCGCTGCCGTATACAAGAGATACTATACAAGGTGAACATTAATACCCTTGAAAAAGAATTCAGCGAAGATTTCAAGCTGAATGATATTGGCCGTATTGTAATAAAAACTGCCGACCCGCTAGCCTTCGATCTTTATCAAAACAATAAAGTCAATGGCGGGGCCATATTAATAGATAACCGGACCAACTTAACCGTTGGCGCCCTTTTGTTTAGGGCAAATGCTGAATAATGCCAATTATTAATCCAAGTTTATAAATCAATCAACTAAGCAGGCAGGCCCCGATCTCTCGGGGCCTTTCCTATTTATCCAATAAATAGAATTAATTCCTCTTTCTTAAATAATAAATTACCATGTAAAATATTTTTTTAAAATAATATTTTGGATTTGAAACAATCCTTGTATATTTACACGACTAAAACGATAGACAATATAGAATATATAGATAATGATAACTACAAAACACCTGCTCCACCATCCGATGCCGTTTCAACCCTGTTGTTGTATCAACCGTTGCTGAATAATATCTGATTACCGCATTACACTAAAATTAACACGATTACTGATTTACCGCTTAACCCTAACATAATGAAATTACTATACATAACACGAACACTGCTTATTCTGACCCTCCTATTTTCGACAGTTATAACAAAAGCACAGTCGAACGATGAATTATTAAACTTATTAATCAAAAAGAATTTATTAAGCCAGCAGGAAGCCGATTCCTTAAGATCTGATCTTGCTATAAAAGAGCAGAAAAAGCGCGACAAGGATGGGGAAAATCAACACAATATATCCATCGGCAGCAAAGCGCTCCAAATAAGCGGTCTTGTACAGGCCCGCTACCAGGGATTTGAGCAATCCGGTGTGAATAATACGTTCGACCTTCACCGGGCCAGGCTGGATGCAAAAGGCAATATAAGCGACCAATGGTCTTATGAAGTTTATACTGAATTCGCTGCTACTACTAAGTTGCTGGATGCTTATACATCCTATAAAATAGCCGACTTTTTAAAATTTAGTGCCGGGCAGTTTAAGATCCCTTTTTCATACGAGAGCTTAACCTCTGATAGTCAATTGGAATTCATCGACCGCTCCCAGGTTATTGAAGCGCTTGCAGGCCGATCAAAAGATGTTATCGGCAATCAAAATGGACGGGACATAGGCGCACAGATAAGCGGCAGTTTTGCAAAAGTAAATGACTTATACCTCTTTGATTATACATTCGGCGTTTTCAATGGTGCCGGTTATGATGTAACTGCCGACAATAATAATCATAAGGATATAGTAGCCCGTCTGGGTGTACATCCTATAAAAGGGCTTGATTTTGGCGGCAGTTTATATAGCGGCGAGGATATTCCTGTTGCCACCGCAAAAGTACCAAACCCTGTTACACAAGCCCGTAACCGCTATGGCGTTGACGGAAGGTACGTTACTGGCCCATTGTCGGTTACCGTAGAATACGCCCATGGCACTGATGGGTCTATCAACCGGGATGGCTGGTACGCACAAGCTGGTTATTTTATATTGCCCAAATTGCAGTTGGTAGCCAAATATGATACTTACGATCCTAATAAAGTGATCTCAACAGATCGTTCTACAATTTATACCGGAGGCTTCAATTATGTATTTAACGCCTGGACCAAACTGGGTGTTGACTACCTCGACAAACGTGAGGAAACCCCAACACAGATCAAAAACAATATACTGGAAGTGCAGTTACAAATCGCCTTTTAAAAGATCCTCAAAACCCACAAAATGAAGAAAATATTTTTCCGTCAACAAACAATACTGGCTGCCATAGCAACTATAGGTATAGTTATTATACTATCTTCTTTTAAGAAGAGCGACTTAAAACCAACAGATGAACTGAAAGGCACTATTAATATTTCCGGTGCCTTCGCCCTCTATCCTATTACTGTTAAATGGGCGCAGGAATTCAAAAAGGAGCATCCAAATGTTGTCTTTAACATCTCAGCCGGTGGCGCAGGTAAAGGTATAACCGATGCACTCTCTGGCCTGGTAGATATTGGCCTGGCTTCGCGCGATATTAATCCTGCGGAAGTAAAAAAAGGTGCATATACTATTTATGTTACCAAAGATGCCGTTGTGCCAACCTTTAACACCGCAAACCCCAATGCAGCGGCTTTAGAGGCAAAAGGCGTAAAACGCGACCAGTTTTTTAATGTTTTCGTTACCGGAAACATTAAAAACTGGAACCAATTAGGCGGAAAAGTATCGGTGCCCATTCACGTTTATACGCGGTCGGATGCGGCAGGTGCAGCTGAAACCTGGGCCAAGTACTTCAACAAGAAACAAGAAGATCTGCTTGGCGTGGGTGTTTATGGCGACCCGGGGTTAGCCCAGGCGGTAAAAAAAGATGTTACAGGCATTGGATACAATAACCTTGCTTACCTGTATGATCTTAAAACA
>JANYAB010000329.1 GCA_025355225.1 Bacteroidota bacterium | reverse complement strand
ATATTGCGCCAGGCGACTTTTAAATAATTTTTTATCATGGTTATTAAAATTCTAATTTCTAAATCCTAAATTCTAAGCTTCAAATTCTAAATTCTAAATTTCATACTAAAAAAGTTTTTAGCCCCGCCTACAGGCAGCTATGTTTGGCCCTTTTGCTTTCTGCTTTTCTCTGGCAACTGCACACGCTAACTGCCAACTATTCCTATTCGCTCCTCAAACTCTTCACCGGGTTAGCAAGCGCAGCCATAATAGCCTTGTATCCTACCGTTACCCATGCTATGGCAACTGAAGCAATAATGGCCAATAAGAATATGCCCGGGCCCAATGGAATGCGATACGTAAAATCCTGCAACCACTTATTCATAAAGTACCAGCCTATTGGTGCCGAAATAGCGAATGCAACCAGGATCAACAGCGTAAATTCTTTAGAGAACAGGTAAACTATATTGGCTACCGAGGCGCCGAGAGTTTTGCGGATGCCCACCTCCTTGGTACGTTGCACAGCCATAAAGGATACCAAACCATATAGCCCGAGGCACGAAATAAAGATGGCTATCCCTGCAAACACCTTATATAAGGCGGACAGCTGATCTTCGCTTTTGTAAAAATTGGCTATTTTCTCGTCTAGGAATTGGTATTCATACATGCCATCGGGGAAAGTATTGTTCCATAATCTCTCAACTGATGCTAATGTTTGGTTAATGTTTAAGGGCTGAATCTTTATATTGATTTTTTGATACACATCTTTCCACGAGGTCATTAAAACCGGCTGTATAGCATTTTTGAGCGAACTGATATTAAAATCCTTTACCACGCCCACAATCGGCGCATTTTTGGTTTTATCATCCCATAATTTGACATATTTCCCTATTGCATCCTTCGGATCGTGAACACCAAGTTTCTTTAATAATGTTTCATTAACGACATAACCATGTACGGTATCGCCTTTAGAATAGGGTTGGCCTGCAATAAATTGAAGCTTGTACAAATTAAAATATTCCGCATCGGCCCATTTTAGCTGGGCGCTGAAATCAGTTTGCTTTGGTGAATTATTATATTTAAAATCGCTCCCCCACCCATTATTATCCGAAGGGCTTGCAAAACTATAACTTACATCTTTAACACCCGGTTGCTTTAAAAGCTGGTTGCGTAAAGTATTTAATTTTGTCCTGCTGAGGCTATCACCCGGAAAAGGAACGGTAATTATAGCATCCTTGTCAAATCCTAAAGATTTATTCCTGAAAAAATCCATCTGGTGAATGATAACCAATGTACCTATTACCAAAATCTGTGCGATGCAAAATTGCAGTACCACTAAAGCACGTCTGAGTGATATACCGCTTTTTTGTGCTGTCGCTACCTTGTTTTTGAGGGCCACAATTGGGTTGAAACCAGATAACACCAAAGCCGGATAAAAGCCTGAAAGCAATGTAACGATTATGATCGTCCCCAATAAAAATAATAGCAATATAGGATCGGTAAGGAATGCGCTGCTCAGTTTTATTTCCAGTAAGTTGTTTAACATGGGCAACGCTATTTCTGCCAAACAAACAGCCAGGGCAACTGCAAACAGCGTAATGATCAGTGTTTCGCTGATAAATTGAATTATCAATTGATTACGGTTGCTTCCCAATACTTTGCGTATACCTACCTCTTTTGATCTGTTGACCGCCTGGGCCGTTGCAAGGTTGATAAAATTAACGCAGGCGATAATTAAAAGAAACAAGCCTATCAGGCCTATGGCATTAATCAGTTGTTTACTGAAAGGATGTCCACTAAAAATACCAACTTCAGTATTATAGTGCATATCACTTAATGGTTGCAATTGGAAAACATCCTTAGCGTATATAGCTGGCTTGTGCTTTTTGGTGAATGCAATTAAGCTTTTGTTAAATTGGTTGGGGCTTAAATTGCCCGGCAATATCACAAAACAGAAGTGGTCGCCGAAAGTACTGACCCAATCCGCCAGGTTTCCGGAAAAATCGCCCCCCTTTAGCTTCATAGTTGCATACGAAACCACCAATTTAATTGGGAAATCAGTATTTGGAGGTGAGTTTTTCAATATTCCCGTAACTTTCAGATCTCTTTTGTTCTCATACCTGATAATCTTCCCCATAGCACTATGCCAGTTACCAAAGAATTTATCCGCCTCATCCTGTGACAGAACCACTGTATTTGGTTCGCTCAACGCAGTTTTTTTATCCCCTGCAAGCCAGCCAAAATCAAAAATGCTAAAAAATTGAGGTTCTGCATAATAGGCATCATCCTCCTTGAATTTTTTCACAGGCTGACCTTTGTTGGCGTTGCCTATACTATAGTGGCTGCCGTCATTCCTGAATATTGCGGCTACTTCCTTTATCTGAGGGAAATCAATCCGCAATCCTTCGGGAGTAGGCAGAGGCACACCGCTTTCCATGTGAACGCCATCCGGTGTTGAAAATGCAGTAGCGACCCGGTATATATGATCCTTTTTAGTATGAAAATTGTCAAAACTTGTTTCGAACTGAATGATCAGGAAAATAAGCAGGCATGCTGCTATTCCTATTGCTAAACCAATAACGTTTATGGTCGCATAACTTTTGTTACGCAATAAATTGCGCCAGGCAGTTTTAATGTAGTTTTTGATCATGATATTTAAATTCTAATTTCTAAACTCTAAATCCTAAATCCTAATTTCTAATTTCTAAACTCTAAACTCTAAACTCTAAGTCCTAATTTCTAAAACTCTGACAGTCCCGAACTTTCAACTGCAAACTGCTACTGCAAACTGCCAACTATCTCATTCGCTCCTCAAACTCTTCACCGGATTAGCCAATGCAGCTTTAATAGCCTGGAAACTAATAGTAATTAGTGTAATTATAATTGCAGCAACGGCTGATAATACAAATACTCCCGGCCCGATGCTGATGCGGTAATTATATTTCTGCAGCCAGTTGCTCAAAAAATACAGAGCAATTGGCGATGCAATAAGACAGCTTATCCCTACCAATACAATAAAATCTCTAGATAATAATAACCATACTTGTGCAATGGAAGCCCCTAATACTTTACGGATACCGATCTCTTTGGTGCGCTGCTCGGCCACGTAAGCCGCCAGGCCGAACAGGCCCAGGCAGGATATAAAAATAGCCAGTCCTGCAAAAACGCCGGCCAGTTTACCTACAAGTACTTCCAGGTTAAATTTGTTGTTATACTCGTCGTCAACAAACTGATAGATGTAGGGATAAGCCGGGTTATACATATTGAAAATTTTGGTGATCTTGTCGATGGCATCATGGGTTTTAACATTTGCTGCCAAACGGTAGATGACATAGTTGCCGCCGCGGCCATGGTTAAATACAGTTGGCTCAACCGGGGTAAACGGCGATTCCATTAAGGCATCTTTAACCACGCCTATAATTCTTGCCGGACCTTTTATATGATCATAAGTGATCAACTGGTTTAACGGGTTTTTTAAACCCATCCGTTTAACGGCGGCTTCGTTGATAATGATATTTGAAGTATCGGTACTCCAATTTGATGAAAAGTCGTGTCCCTGGATCAATTTCATCCCTACCGTCTTTAAATAATTATCCGAAACAGATATTCCCCCGACATTTAGGCCCAGCTCGCCCGCGCCCTGGCCCGGCCATTTTTCGACACCGGTGTGCATATAAATACCTGTAACCGGGCTTGATGCCGTTGCTACACTTTCTACCACACCGGTTTGCAACAAGTCATTTTTTAGGGCACTATAATTATTACTCAGATCGCCGCTCATATCGGTCATTATTAACCTGTCGGCACTGTACCCTGTGGGCCGGTTTTTAGCATACTGTATCTGCTGGTAAACTATAACTGTGCTGATTATTAATGCAATAGAGCAAGTAAATTGAAGTACTACTAATATTTTCCGGGGCAATGCCGCTGCCTTTCCTACCTGGATACTACCTTTCAATACTTTAACCGGATTGAATGATGAGAGATAGAAAGCCGGCCTGCTTCCAGCCATTAAACCAGTGACAAATACATAACTGATCATGATGCACCAAAAAACCGGGTTACCATATGGAATACTGATTGAATCGCCGGTTAATGTATTAAATGATGGTAAGGCAAGCTGCACAAAAAGCACAGACAACAGAAATGCTACAGAGGTGATCAGGACAGATTCTGTTAAAAACTGGAAGATCAAATCCCTGCGTTGAGAACCTATAGCCTTCCGCACCCCTACTTCCCTGGCCCGTTTTTCGGACCGCGCGGTGGAAAGATTCATAAAATTTATGCAGGCGATGAGTAATACCAATATGCCAATGATACTGAACATCCGTACGTAATCTATAAATCCGCCAACTTCCTTTCCGTTTTTAAAATCAGAATATAAATGCCAGTACTTTAATGGGTGGAGTAGAACGACAGGCTTAGCCGGTCGCATTTTTGGGCCATTGTTATATACAATGTTTTTTATTTTAGGGGCCAATTGTGCATAGTTAGCGTTAGACTGAAGCTGTACAAACATTTGGAAGGAATTGTTATAATAGGTAGTTCGTGCATTTTTCATCCAATCTTCCGTCTGCTCACTATAGCTGAATGGAAGCAGGTAATTAAATTGCAGTGACGAATTTTTGGGCACATCCTTCATTATGCCTGTTACCTTAACATCATGCTTATTATCAATGCGGACTGTTTTGTCTATCGGGTCGGCGTCACCGAACAACGCTTTAGCTGTAGATTCTGTTAAAACAATTGAATAAGCATCCCTTAAAACGCTGTTTACATTGCCTTTAATTAAAGGGTACTGGAACATTTTTAAAAAATCTGACCCTATGGCGGCGCCATTCATATAGAGCTTTTTATTGCCAACAAGCAGATCGTGCTGTCCCATCCAATCGGATTCAGCAACATATTTTACTTCGGGGTACTCCTTTCTGAGTACGTCGGAAATTGGGATAGAAACCGCCTGCTGGGTATGTTCCCCCTCATGCTGATCGGTAAAATTCAATTCAACCTGGTACAGTTGGCTGTAATTTGGCAGGAAACGGTCGTACGAATACTGATAAAATACCCACAAAGCAATTAACAAAGCAACGGCCATCCCTGCTGCGAGGCCGACAATATTGAGCCCGCTGTAAACTTTGTTGTTCAGCATATTGCGCCAGGCGATTTTTAAATAGTTTTTTATCATGATGTTAAATCCTAAACTCTAAATCCTATTGTCTGAACCACTGATTTATTTGATTAAAATGATTTCGCTGATTTTTAATATGGTTAACTAACCCAATCACTCGCTCCTCAAACTCTTCACCGGGTTTGTCAATGCCGCTTTTATAGCCTGGAAGCTCACTGTAGTTAAAGCAATCAGCATAGCCAATATGCCTGCAATGGCAAATACCCACCAGTGGATGCCTACCCTGTATTGATAGCTTTGCAGCCAATTATTTAATGCCCACCACGCCACTGGGAAAGCGATCAAACAGGAAATACCAACCAGTTGCAAGAAGTCCTTCGAAAGCAAACCGGCCAGGCCCGCAACGGAGGCGCCCAGTACTTTGCGGATACCAATTTCCTTTATCCTGCGCTCTGCGGTGTACGCCGCCAGTCCGAATAATCCTAAACAGGATATGAATATGGCAAGGCCGGCAAAGACTCCTGCTAATGTGCCAGTTAAAGTTTCCGTCTTAAATATTTGGTTAAAGTCATCATCGATGAATTTGTATTCAAAAGGATAGCCGGGGTTATCGGTTTTCATAATGGAGCCAACCTTGTTCAGGGCACCCTGCAAGTCGATGCCTTGCTTAAAGCGGATACTTAAAATAAACGTCCCGCCCGGGTGACTATTAAATATTGCCGGTGCAGCCGGTGCGTACATATCGTTAAATAAAAAATCCTTTACAATACCAACGATCTGGTAAGGATGCCGCCCGCCATCTCTTAAAACACTGCCCACATGGCCGGCCTTACCCATTATTTTGGCAAAGGTCTCGTTAATGATCACGTTATTACTATCAAGTGACGACTGCAAATAAAAATCCCTGCCGGCGGCCAGTTTCATGCCTGCGGTGGCAATAAACTGAGGGCTCACGTTTTGCCAGCTTATCAGCGGGTTGGTGGCCGGAGCTTTTCCCTCCCATTTATAATTATCGGTATTGCTGCCGATCTCGATAATGCGGTTATCGCTTAAAGCCGCATTTTCTACCAGGCCGGTCTTTTTCAGGTCGTTATAAATACTGCTGAAATGATCTACCATTTTTCCCTGGGTGTTCATATAGATCAGGTTGTCTTTATTATAGCCCAATTCCCGAGTCTTCACGTGCTGTATCTGCTGGTATATGATCACCGTGCCGATAATCAGAAATACGGAGATCGTGAATTGTATCACCACCAAACTCTGCCTGATAAAGCCCGAACCAGCACTTGATTTGATCCTGATATTTTTTAAAACGGTTATCGGGTTGAATGAAGAAAGATAAAACGCCGGATAGCTGCCTGCCAACAGGCCGGTAACCGCACCTATCACCAACAGGTAGATGATATGCGATGGTTCCAAAATATTGACCGACATCTCCTTTTGAACCAAATTATTGAATGACGGCATCGCTAAATAGATCAAGCCTACTGCTAATATCACCGCGATAAATGACATGATAACCGCCTCGCCGATAAACTGGCCTATCAATTTTCCTTTCCCTGCGCCCATCACTTTGCGCACGCCTACCTCTTTGGCACGTTGCTCTGACCGGGCTGTCGAAAGGTTCATAAAATTGATACAGGCGATCAGTAAAATGATCCAGGCTATAAATGAAAAGAGCTTTACGTATTGAATTTTACCGCCGCTCATTTTGCCGTCCACAAAATTGTTGTGCAGGTTCCAGTCGTTCATAGCAAATAAAAAGAACTGAGTGGAATTGTCATTATTCATCTTACGGGCGATATAATGGGCCAGTGTTTTATTGATCGCCGCTACATTGGCGTTGGGCTCAAGTTCTGCGTAAGCGAGTACCCAATTGGCGCCCCATACGGTTTGCCATGGTTGTTTATGGTCGATATTTTGTATCGGGGCCAGCCAATGGAACTGGAAAGTGGAGTTTTTAGGCAGATCTTTAAACACTCCCGTAACAATAAAGCCCTGCTCATGGTTCATCCGCAGGGTTTTGCCTATCGGATCAGCAACACCAAAAAACTTTTTCGCCATCGTCTCATTAATCACTACAGCATTCAATTGATCAAGTGCGCCGGCCGGGTTGCCGTGCACAAATGGCATGTCGAGCATCGGGAGTATTTCCTTATCTGCATACTGCCTCTCATCATTGATGGATTTTTCACCCAGCGCAAATAGCTGCGGATTTAGAAAGCTCATACGCGCAGCATTTTTGATACCAGGGATATCCGCTTTTATCCCCTTGGCCAGCGGGCCGGGCCCACCAATAAAAGTGGAAATTTTCCCTTCATATGTCTGGTTATTTTTTAACCAGTAAAGATTATCCCGCTTCGCGAAATTATGGTTATAGGTAAACTCATCCTGTACCCATAAAAATATCAGCGAGGCGCAAGCTATACCGATAGCCAGCCCGGTGATATTCAAAAAGCTGTACGACCTGTTTTTTAGCAGGCTGCGCAATGTTGTTTTGATGTAATTCTTCAACATAGTGTTATGGTTTGAATAGTAAGGTTAAACATTATACCAAAAATTCAGAAATCTGATAATCAATTATTTAAACAAGCATTCTATTTACGAATATGTTCGTATTTGCAACAATACTGTTCGGAAACGATACAGTTTGTTAAGTCGAAAGTCTGGAGTCGTAAGGCCAAAGTCATTATTTATTTCGACTTAAGGCTTTAGACTTAGAACTTTACCTACTCGCTCCTCAAACTATCTACCGGATTAGCAACGGCCGCCTTTACCGCGTGATAACTAACAGTTACAAGTGCGATAATTATAGCCAATAAACCTGCAGAAGCAAACATCCACCATTGTATATTGATACGGTAAGCGAAGTTTTGCAGCCATTTATTCATAGCCCACCAGGCTACGGGCGACCCTATTAAAATAGCCAATAAAACCAGTTTTAAGAAATCAACAGATAATAAGGAAGTAATTGATGATAAGCTGGCGCCTAATATTTTGCGAACCCCTATTTCCTTGGTGCGCTGTTCGATGGTAAACGCAGCCAGGCCAAACAAACCCATGCCTGCCAATACAATGGTTATTACGGTAAATATACTGAATATCGAAGCCAGTTTGTCTTCGGCCTTATATTGAGCATTGAAGGCATCATCCATAAATGTGTAGCTGAACGGTGTGTCCTTATCATATTTTTTGTAAATATTCTGCATCGCATCGAGCAGGGACGGCAGATTGGTATGCGGATTAATTTTCGCGAATAAATTACAACCTGGCCCCATGCTCCAGAAACGTGTTGTGTCAGGCGCAATGAATAGGCCCAATGGTTCGATGACGTGTTCTAATGAGCCAA
>JANYAB010000365.1 GCA_025355225.1 Bacteroidota bacterium | reverse complement strand
CTGGGCTTAGTCACTTTTGGGGCGCCAAAAGTAACCAAAAGCGCTTGTCAGCAGAGATGCTTCTTTGCGCACAATGCCTTTGCGCTGCTCCAAAGGAGTCCCTTTGGGACAAATCAATCAAAACCTGGGCTGCAATCTTTTGGCCCTGCTTCGCTCGCTCGGGCCTCACTTCAGCCAAAAGTTGCTATGCCCTTCCCACGCTCAAGGCCATCATTGTTTTGCCTGATTTCGGCCGAAGCTTATCTGTTGACCTGAAAATAAATCATAGAAATCTTTTAATCTTAGTTCAGACAATTTCCGCCTAAGCTCATCTGCTGACGGAAAAAAATCAAACACGAACCGTAAATAACCTCAAAATTCGGCATTGGCTGGTTCGGCAACCACAGGCTAAGCCCCAGCAATAACTTTCATAGAATCAGACGCAGCCGAGAGTTTTCTTTGGTTACTTTCTTTAGCGGAAAAAGAAAGTAACATTCACTGACTTTCATAAATCACTCGTCCTAACCCCTCAAAGCACATACCATTGTGAGTAAACTCGAAATGGCATGTTTTTTTATTTTGTTCTCAATCGCATTAATCCTTTAATCAGGCAAATCAAGGTTCAGACAATGCCTTTCCAAAATAAGCGGTAATAGCCTTTGCTTGTTTAGCATTCACTACTTCCTGTAATTCCTCGCTTGTTGCTTCCCGTATCTTTTTAACCGATTTAAAATATTTTAATAATTTTTCGGCGGATGTTTTGCCTATACCTTCTATCAGTTCCAATTCGGTAGCAAGGGTGCCCTTATCACGTTTTTTACGGTGAAAAGTGATGCCGAAACGGTGGGCTTCATCCCGCAATTGCTGAATTATTTTTAAGGTTTCCGATTTTTTATCAAGATATAGTGGGTACTGGTCGCCGGGGTAGTACAGTTCTTCCAGTCGTTTGGCAATACCAATAACGGTAACCTTTTTATCAATGCCTAATAGCTTAAGGCTTTTTATGGCAGATGACAATTGTCCTTTTCCGCCGTCAATAATGATCAGTTGCGGCAGCTCGCCGCCTTCGTCGAGCATGCGCCTGTAACGCCGGTGAACGGCTTCCTCCATCGTGGCAAAATCATTGGGGCCCTCAACAGTTTTTACATTAAAGTGCCTGTAATCTTTCTTGGACGGTTTGCCATCTTTAAAAACTACAATTGCCGATACAGGGTATGCCCCTTGAAAATTTGAGTTGTCAAAACACTCAATATGGCGCGGCAACTGGTTCATGCGCAGGTCCTTCATCATGGTAGTGAGCAGCCGTTCTGTGCGTATCTCGGGGTTTAGCTTTTCGTACTGGTCTATTTTTTCTTTTTTAAAGAACTGCACATTTTTGTACGACAGATCGAGCAGTTTCTTTTTTTCGCCCATCTTAGGCACGGTGAATTTTATCAACGGATCGTCTACGCCTAATTCAAAAGGCACAATAACTTCTTTTGAATGACTGTCATGACGGGTTCTGAATTCAGAAATAGCTATGGTGAGTAACTCCTCGTCGCTTTCATCCAGCCGCTTTTTTAGCTCAATGGTTTGGGTTTGGATGATAGTGCCATTCATCACCTTCAGGAAATTAACGAAGGCATATTTTTCTTCCGATGCGATATTGAAAACATCCACATCCGTAATGGACGAATTCACTACCGTTGATTTGCTCTGGTAATTTTCCAGCAGATCGAATTTTCTTTTCAACCGGTGCGCAAGTTCGAAATTAAGATTGGTCACTGCGGCGTCCATATCATTCTTGAGGGTGCGCAGCACAGCACTTGTCTTACCACTCAGAATGTCCTTTATTTCTTCAATATTATGTGTATAATCATCTTCGGTCTGATAGTTTTGGCAGGGGCCTTTGCAGTTACCTAACTGGTATTCCAGGCAAACCTTAAATTTGCCGGCATCAATGTTTTGCCGGGTTAGGGCCAGGTTACAGGTGCGCAGGGGGTAGGTTTCTTTGATCAGGCCCAAAATAGCGTGCATCATACTCACTGACGCATAAGGCCCCAGGTATTTCGACCCATCCCGAACTATCCTCCGGGTCCAGTAAATGCGCGGAAAATTCTCATTTTTTATAATGATCCAGGGATAGGTCTTATCATCTTTCAGCATTACATTATACCGTGGCTGATGCTTTTTTATAAGGCTGTTTTCCAGCAACCAGGCATCCACTTCGGTATCAACAATGGTAAAAGTGATATTGCGTATTTTGGATACCAATACTTTTGTTTTGGCATTTACATTAATGTCTTTATTAAAGTAGGAGTTAACCCGGTTGCGCAGGTCCTTCGCCTTGCCAATGTAGATCAGTTCGTTCTCCGTATCCCAAAACTGGTACACCCCCGGTTTGTGGGGAATATTTTTTAATGCCGCCCTGTGGTCAAAGTCATTAGTCATTAGTTAGCAGTCATTAGTAGATTAGAAAAGACAATGTCATTTCGAGCGAGCCTGTGGGGGAAGAGCGCGGTGCGAGGAGAAATCTATACAAAAGCACAGTTGACTATGCATGTTGTATAAGATTTCTCACCTGCTCCCCCGACGCCGCCCCTGCGCAGGTTCGAAATGACATAGCTTTTTATTTTGTTCTCAATCAATAAACACGTTCAATTTATTATTCAACCCAAACCCATAGTAATTATTCCTGTGAAACAGATCGGCCGATATTTGACTTCTGACTTCTGACTTCCGACTTCCGCCTTCAAACTTCCGACTTCATCAAAACCCCAGCTTTTTATCAACGTCATTGGTGCCCTGTTCCTGCTGGTCGTATACGCCGCAATCTAATGCTATAGTTAATGGCGTTTTTGGCGCATCAAAATCCACATTCTTTTTAATACCCAGGGTAGGGTCGGCATAAACCCGCTTCATATATAGGGCAAAAATGGGCAAAGCCGTATTGGCGCCTTCCCCCAGAAACGTCGACCGGAAATGGATGTCACGATCTTCGCAACCTGTCCAAACTCCTGTAACCAACTGAGGTGTTACACCAATGAACCAACCGTCTGAATTATCCTGAGTAGTGCCGGTTTTACCCGCAACAGGGTTTCTAATGCCATATTTGTAAGTCAGCCTCGAACCTGTTCCGTTTTCTATTACGCCTTTCAGCATATAGGTCATTACATAAGCGGTTTGCTCATTCATAGCTGGCCCAAGTTTGGGTTTGTGCGTGTAAAGTACATTGCCTTTTCTATCTTCTATGCGCAAAAGGAAAGTAGGTTCTGTCCATACGCCATGGTTGGCGAAAACAGAATAGGCGCCGGTCATATCAAAAACTGTTGCATTGAAAGTTCCCAGGCAAATGGATGGATAGGGCCCAAGATCAGGACTGGTAACGCCCATTTTTTTGATCAGGTTCATCACCGGTACTGGTCCCACCTGTTTCATCACGTAAGCTGTAACGTAATTTTGTGAAAATGCCAGGGCGGTTCGCAGGCTGATCATTCCTGGTTTCAAATCAAAAGAAGATTGTTTAGGTATCCAGTCGTCCTGCCCCGGGATGCTGATGGTAACCGGCACATTGTCTACCTTATAACAGGGCGAGTAACCATTGTCAATGGCTACCGAATACGTA
>JANYAB010000289.1 GCA_025355225.1 Bacteroidota bacterium | reverse complement strand
CTTTTGCTTGAAAATTTCAAACGACCAAAACGTGTTTCTTTATTTATTTTCTCTTGTAACCTCACCAGGTTGATAGAATATTCATTCAAGCGGTCCTTTAATTTAATCAGGCTCACGCTATCGGTTTCGCCAGATGCTTTTAGGGAGATCCGGGTGATGTTTTCTTTAAGATCGGTCTCTTCTTTTAAAAGCGCGGAAGGAATGCCGCTATTTGCTTTTAGTTTCGATTCTTCGAGGTATAAAGAAAGCGTATTTGCCTTAGTTTCTTCATCAAGTAAAAAAGCCTGCTCCAGATATTTACGATCCCCGGTGAGCTTAAACAATTGCAGGCAAATATCTATTGGTTGCTGGTGAGAAGCGTATTTTCTGTTACTGATAAGTAATCTTGACTCATCAGTTTCATAAGTAATTTCGATATAATTGGCCAGCTTGTAAAAGGAAAGATAAGTTTGTAATGATGCTTGTAAATCCTTTACATGGGCACTTTTAGAATATAAGACTTTAAAGGCTACGGATTTAGCCAATAAAGTTTCCATTAATTCCATGGTATTAAAAACACTGTTAAAAATTAAAGGATTCGCATATATATCATTTGAGCGAAAATCTAACAGTAAATTGTTTATTGCCTGCTGGTAGTACGATAAAGCTTTTAAAGTTTGCCCTTTTTCAAACCATATGTCTCCCCAATATTTTAATGTTATCCCGTAATCGCTGTTCTTGTGACCATGATTATTCTTAACATTTGAATCGATAGCTTTTTGAAGATAGTAAATAGCGTTGGGGTAATCTTTTTCTTCAAAATAGGCCCTTCCTAAATCATTGAGTTTTTTTTGATTCTCGTATTTTACTTCCTTTAAATACTTTATAGCCTCCGCACTTTTTCCCATAACAAGATAAACAGACCCTATATTGTGTAATAATTTGTCGGTCTCAATATTATAGGCTAACAACTCTTGGTATATCTTCAATGCATCGTCATACCTTTTCAATTTCTTATAAGCCGAGGCTAAATTATTTTTATAAATGACCAGGAATGAATTGTTAAAAGAAGGATGGTTTACCAAAATTGAAATGGCTTTTTCGTAATAAGTCAAGCTTTTATTATAGTTGCCGCCCGAATAAGAGATTACGCCTAATGTATTATAAAGCCTTTCCAGCTCACTTACATTTGGATATTTTTCTGCAATATTTTCAGCCTGTTTATATAAGGTTTCCGCAGTATCAAGCTGATCCATCTGATAATACCCATTTCCGCAATAAACCAAAGGTTTAAATAAAACGGAATCCCTGATGCCCGGAATTTTCTCCCTTAAAGAAAAAGCTTTTTTAAAATAGCTAATGGCTTCTTTTTGCCGGTTTAATACCTGGAGGAAAGCTCCCGTGGAGACATAGGTTTTAAACAAAAAAGCGTCATCCGCATTAGTTGCGGTTAATATATTAATTACTTTAAAATATGTTTTTAATGCGAGGGCATCCTTTTCGTCTGTCGGCTTTTCAGCGTTCGAAAGTTTTTCAGCATAGTCGAATAGCTGTTTATATTCCGGCCCTTGCTTTTTAGACGCATAGGGCGGGTGATATAAAAATAATCCAAATAAGAAACATATAAGAGATTTGCCCAAATGCATGGACTAAATATATTCAAAAATAAGTAACCTCAATCGTAAAATAATTGAACACTTACCTGCTCACTACGATGATGCACGGCGGCCTCGGCCTTGCAGGCCTTTGGACATTTACTTTCAGGCTGGCTAAAGTTTTAGGGGTGGTTTGAAGCAACGATGGAAGTGCTCTGTGGCCTACGCCCAAGATTGTATTTTTCCGCTCATTCAATAAATCAAGAAGGTATTGAGGTATATCACTCGCGGTAAGATAAAAATAGATTTTTACGTCTAAGCCGTTTACCGCCTGGTGGCTATTATCATTGATCTTGTATAGAAGTTTAACTTCCTGGGTAGCGCCTGTGTCTATTCGTTGATCCCTTACTGATTTGGCCAGGTTAATTGTTCCATTATTGGGATCCACTTCGATGCCTGCGTTTTTACAACCACCGTTTTCGTCGAAAGTAGTACCGGCGCCTGCATTCGGTAATGCTAATTGATCATTTGCATTGTACACAGGCATTGCAATGCTATCACCGGCGGATAAGTTGTATATATTGTCGTGATAATTTATGCCCGAAATTATAATATAAGAAGATTGAATATTACCGGATCCTGAAGGCGTAAAAGTAACTTTATATTTTAGCCCCGTTTCACATTTGTTTACATTGATCTCACCGGTAACCTCATCGATATTAAGCCCCTGCGGCGTACAGGTGTATGTTCCCACGGTTGTTGCTAAAATGGGTTTTATAATGTAATCTGACACAGATCCCTGGATGTAAAATACTGAATCTCCGTATATTGCATTACCAACTGGTGGAGTAATAGGAGGGGCTGAGGATTTTTCCTTTCCGCATGATAAAAGCATGCACACCGTGCCTGCAAGTATTAAAAGAATTGACCTCTGAAACATTTTAATATTAGTTTGTTAAGTAAATTAATGTGACCAAAAATAATATTTGGTA
>JANYAB010000285.1 GCA_025355225.1 Bacteroidota bacterium | reverse complement strand
CTGACTCGTTGGACACCGTGGAATTAATCATGGAGTTTGAAAAAGAATTTAACGTGGCTATTCCTGACGATCAGGCTGAAACTATAGGTACTGTAGGTCAGGCTATCGCTTACCTTGAAAAAAACGTTAAATAAGCTCCCTAATTTTACTAAATGGAGTTTAAAAGAGTTGTAGTGACCGGGCTTGGGGCACTTACTCCAATTGGAAACAATGTTCCTGATTATTGGAATGCGTTGATCAATGGAGTGAGTGGCGCCGCCTTAATTAGAAGTTTTGATACCACCAATTTCAAAACCAAGTTTGCTTGCGAAGTAAAGAACTTTGATGCTGATGCCTTTTTGGGCAGAAAAGATGCCCGTAAACTGGACCCTTTTGTTCAATATGCATTATTTTCAACAGAAGAAGCTGTAAAAGACGCCGGGGTAAACTTTGAGAAGCTGGATACCAGCCGTATCGGTGTGATATGGGGATCGGGTATCGGCGGATTGAAAACATTTTTGGACGAGGTGGTCAACTTTGCAAAAGGCGATGGCACACCCCGTTTTAACCCGTTTTTCATTCCCAAGATGATAGCAGATATTGCCCCCGGCCATATCTCGATCAAATACGGTTTGCGCGGTCCAAATTTTACCACTGTTTCGGCCTGTGCTTCATCCAACAATTCGCTCATCGATTCATTCAACTATATCCGCCTGGGTAAAGCCAATATGTTTATAAGCGGTGGATCTGAAGCCATTATAAATGAAGCTGGTATAGGTGGATTTAATGCTATGCACGCTTTATCTACCCGTAACGATGATCCGGCAACGGCATCCCGCCCGTTTGACCTTGATCGCGACGGATTTGTAGCGGGCGAAGGAGCCGGAACGATCATTTTGGAAGAGTTGGAGCATGCCAAAGCGCGCGGAGCAAAAATTTATGCTGAAATGATTGGCGGCGGAATGAGTGCCGATGCTTATCATATGACGGCCCCTCACCCTGACGGGCTTGGAGCGGCCCTGGTAATGAAAGCTGCGCTTGATGATGCCGGCTTAAAACCATCAGACATTGATTACGTAAATGTCCATGGAACATCCACCCCGATTGGTGACCCGCAGGAGGTAAAAGCCATACAGGATACTTTTGGCGAAGATGTTTATCGTATCAATATCAGTTCGACCAAATCAATGACAGGCCATTTGCTTGGCGCTGCCGGTGCAATTGAGGCGATTGCTGCTATATTATCCCTTAAAAATGATATTATCCCGCCTACTATTAACCATTTTACCGATGACCCGGCTTTTGATCCGAAAATAAACTTTACGTTTAACACGGCTCAAAAAAGGATCGTTAATGTAGCCCAGAGCAACGGATTTGGTTTTGGCGGCCACAACGCTTCGGTAATATTTAAAAAGTACGAAGATTAAATATATTGAATGCCTATCAGCCGGTTTTACAAATTATATTTATCACCAAATAGAAAATACGTAAAATCATTAAAGAATTTGCTTGGCTTTGTGCCGGGCAATTTGTCTTTATACAGGTTGGCATTTCGTCATAAATCAGTTGCGCAAAACGTAAAAAAAGGGGTAAAAAACAGTAACGAGCGTCTCGAGTTTTTGGGCGACGCTGTTTTGGGAAGTGTAGTGGCCGAGGTACTTTTTAAGCTTTACCCCTATGAGGATGAGGGATTTTTAACCGAACTGCGCTCAAAAATCGTAAACCGCGTAAACTTAAACCAGCTGGCCCGCAAGCTGGGTTTCGAAGAATTAATTCAATATGATAACCGGATGGTGAATTCTACCAGGCAGGGTTCATTATTGGGCGATGCATTTGAAGCTTTGATAGGCGCCATTTACCTTGATAAAGGCTATGATTTTACCAGGAACTTTTTGGTAAACCACATTATCAAATCGCACGTTGACATTCACCGCCTTGAGCAAACAGAAACCAATTTTAAGAGTAAACTGATAGAATGGTGCCAGCGCCACGGTAAGGATATTACCTTTGAACTGATAGAAAACCAGGATGGCGAAAGTGCTAAACTCTTTACCGTACGGGCCATTATTGACAACGAAATAGCGGGTACCGGCAAAGAATTTAATAAAAAGAATGCAGAGAAACTGGCCGCCGAAAGAGCTTGTGAGGCGTTAGCAATATAAGTCCCCTGGCCGCTGTGAGGGGGAGGGAGTTAACCTATAAAAAAATGATCGTCATTATAAGGAACGAAGCCACCTCTGCACTTGCAAATCAACTGTGAAAGATTTTGTTATTAGGAAAAAAGCAGAATTTATTCATTTATCAAATCATCATATAAATCCACCCATTTTGGATTTAATCCATCAATAAGCTTTATCTTGTTTTTCCTGTTACCAGCCTGGATTGCTTTTTCAGCCGCAATTGCTTCTTCAATACGCGGATAGAATAAATAGTAAACCAACTTATTACAATTATATTTTGCCGTAAAACTACCCGGATAGGCTTTGTTTTTATGCTGCCAAACCCGTCCCATTATATCAGAAGTGACACCTGTGTACAAAACGGTATGCATTTTATTGGTCATAATGTAGACACATCCACCTCTTTTCATACCGCAAGGTAGTCATTGAAAAAATAAGGGTTCATTGACTGGCATAGTTCAGAGGTGGCTTCGTTCCTCGACATGACGATCATATTTTTTATGGGTTAACTTAAACTTTACGTGCATGTTATCTTAAAATTAAAAATCAAAGCGGCATTTCTTTTTTATAACATTACGGAATTATTTCAATGCGGAATGCGGAATTATTTCTTTTTTTGATTCAGACTTCCAATCTCATTCTTCGTCCAAACCATATTCCTTTTTCAATGCCCCAATAAGCGCAACAGCATGATTTAAAACCGTATCGGCCATAGTTACTTTGCGGCCAAGAAACCGGGAACGCACCATTTCTATATATTGGTTAAAAAGCACTTTATCATAACTAAACAATGGCGGGTTGATTTTGATAAATGAGTCCACACTCGCTCTGGAACGTGTAGCGTCTTTGATGTGCGAAATGTTATTCGCGATCTCATTGTATTTAAAGTCAAATAGCTGCGCGCGCAATTTTCTTACTTCGATATAAATGCCCTGGTCATACGACTCATACAGCTTCATACTCTGGCACAACTGATCGTATTGGGCCACCTTACGGTTAATTGAAGGGTTGGCAAAAAAACGAAGCGAGCCCGAGTTTTTCATTTCCAGCAGGGTGGCATCATGTGGTGCAAATACACGATATGCACCGCCCCATAACCCGAACCAATACAATTTACCCGAAGGGATATGCTTTGGATCATTTTCAGTCAACAGTTTCATCAGCGTATCTATACTTTTGGCTCCCCGGTCAACATAGGTAATATAACCTTTCAAGTCGGTTGTATCTTCCTTCAGATCGGCGTACAACGAAGTAGCAAATTCCTTTGCGCTATCGCGTTCGTTGATATGCTCGCGCAGGCTCTCAGCAAAAAAGCCCATGGTTACAGCTAAAAATATCATCAGGCCTTCGAGCAAATATTCTTTAATACCTTTTTTTTCTACTTCGGGGTGGTGGTGTACTTCCATTT